>VAYE01000114.1 GCA_005883235.1 Actinomycetota bacterium | reverse complement strand
CGGGCGCCTGAGGAAAGGAGCCGCGCGATGGCTGAACCGTTTCTAGGCGAGATCAAGCCAGTGGCCTTCAACTTCGCACCTTCCGGCTGGGCGCTCTGCGACGGCCGGCACATCCTGATCCTGCAGAACCCGGAGCTCTTCCACGTGATCGGAACGACCTACGGAGGGGACGGGATCACGGACTTCGCGCTGCCCGATCTCCGGGGCCGAACGCCGGTCGACCAGGGCGGAGGGCCGGGTCTTAAACAGCGCGATATCGGCTCGGCGGGCGGCGCCGAGGCGATCACGCTGACGGGCGACCAGATGCCCTCGCACTCGCACGAGCTGCGCGCGAGCAGCGGCAAAGCAGACCAGAGGTCGCCGATCGGAAACGTCGACGCGGCGGTCTCCGGATCCGGCGCGTATACGAGTCCGCCTGCGAAAGTCCAGACCATGGCCGGATCGGCGATCGGACCCTCGGGCGCCGACCAGCCGCACGACAACATGCAGCCGTACCTGACGATCAACTACATCATCGCGCTCCAGGGAACCACGCCCGTCAATCCCTAGGGGATCGCCGCGATCGTCGTCGGGACGTTGTAGCCGCGGACGAGGAGGTACGGCGCCTTCCCGCCGAGGTCGCTCGTCTGGTAGGTCGCGGTGATGGTCTTCGACTCGCCGGGGAAGAGCGAGACGAAGTTGTCCGTGTAGTTGACGGGCAAGACCTCCGTGCCGGCGCTGCCCGCGATCACCTCCGGACGCAGGAAGAAAGCGATGTTCGTCGCGCTCGTGTTGTTCAGGGTGATCGTGACGGTCTCCTGGCCCGCCGCGACGGTCCGCGAGGCTGACGCGGTCACGCTGGAGTTCGTGGCCAGCGTGTTCAGACCGGTGAAGTTCGCGAACCCCCTGACAGCGGTCGAGTACCAGTTGCTCTTGTTGCCGAACGTGTCCGGGCTCGTCGAGTACCAGTAAAGGTTGTTGCTCACGACCGCCCCGCTCGCGTCCTTGAGCTGGAGCCGGACGAAGTAGGTCGTCGAGAGTCCAGCCACGGCCGGGATCGTCAAGACCTGCGTCGACGCGTTCGCGGGAACGCTCAGGTTGGTGGCCGACGTGGTGGACTGTGCGGCGAGGCTCGGGATGTTGTAGAGCGTCGCCGTCGCCGTGAGCCCGCTCCGCGCGGTCAGGGTCGAGTTGACGACGTAGACGTTCTTCGTGACGTAGTCGTAGGCGATGTGCACAGGCTCGTTCGCCTTCTTGGCGCCGAAGTAGCCGCCGCCCGGCTCGTAGTACCAGTCGTAGAGGTTCCAGTGCACCGACGGCCAGACGCCGTTCAGCATCCAGAAGATCGTCCCGAAGGTCTGCGTGTACTCGTGCGCGCTCCAGGCCTCGAAGAACGCGCGCGTGTTCTCGTAGTTCTGGAGCTCGGCCTTCTTTGCGTAGTCGGCCGCGCTCGTCGTCGTGCCGTAGCGGTTGTTCACGCCGTCGGTGAACCAGTGGATGTTGTCGAAGACGCTCTTCGGCTTCCCCGCGTGGTAGTTCCAGACGGCGCCGATCGGCCAGAGGTCGGCCGGGCCGATGAACTTCTGCAGGCTCTCGAGCGGCGGCGGCGATTCCGTCCCTTCCTCGGCCGTCGTCCCGAAGGCGCTGCCGGCCTTCGTCGTGTCCCACCAGAGAGTCGGCGGCTCCCAGACGTACGGGCCGTCCATCTTCATGCCCGCGTTCGCGTTCGCCCAGGTCGCGACGTTGTCGAGCGTCGGGTTCTGCCAGTGCAGGTTCGTGGCGATCGTCTTGTACTGCGCCAGGTGCGTCACGCTGACCGGCTTGTCGCTCCCGAAGGTCCAGAGGAAGGCGCTCGGATGCGCGCGCAGGTTCCGCATCTGGGTGTCGAGCGAGGCATGGGCGACGTTCTCCTGTTCGGCCGTCCACGTGTCGTTCTCCCAGGCACTGGATCGTGGTCGCGTCGCTGCGCGGCTCGAACCGCTGCAGCATGTCCCACACGTAGCCGCCGCCCCGGACGAAGATCGGCTGGCCGTTGACCTTGTAGCCGACGAAGGACGTCCCGTTCACGACCGTCCGGTAGTCGGTGAACTGGCGGATGCCGAAGTCGGTCGCCTTCGTGTCCGAGGTCGCACCGCCGGAGGCCGCGGAGAGGTCGAGGTGGTAGAGCTCCGGGCTCCCGAATTGGTACGGCCACCAGAGGACCGGGTTGGAGACGTGGAGCTGGGGATACGTCGCCGGGTCGAACACGATCTCGCGGCGCTCGTTCGGGTTCAGCGTCACGGTCTGGCTGAACGTGATCGCGGGATACGGCGCCTTCGTGATCGTGCCGCTGACCGTGGTCGTCACCGCCGCCGCGGTCGCGTTGATCGCGTCCGCGTACACGGTCAGGTCGGCCGCGCTCGTCGCGGGCAGTGGAAGGACGGTCTTCACGTAGGGATCCCGGAGCGCGACGGGGCCCGTCGTCTCGAGCAACGTCTTGCCCCACAGCCCGGCGTTCATGTCGGGGGCCTCCGGGTTCCAGTCGACGGTGCAGAAGGAAAGGTCCTTGCACGCGTGCGCCGGCGGAGTCACCAGGACGGCGAGCGCGTTCGCGGCGCCGGGGTGGATCAGGCTCGTGACGTTGTACTCGTGCGCGACCATCGTCCCGACCGCGTTGGCGTCGAGCTGCGTGCCGTTCAGCCAGATCTGCGCGCGATAGCTGATCCCCTTGAAGCGGAGCCAGTACGCCTGGCCGGCCGCGTTGACGGGGGCAGTGAACTCACCGCGGTACCACCAGTTCTGGCCGGTGAGGTCCGGCACCGACTTGAGGTTCGTGCCGAAGTAGATGTTCTGGTAGACGTTGTTCGCGACGAGGCCGGCCAGCACGGTCGACGGCACGGAGATCGGGTACCACCCCGTGGTGCCGTAGCCGACCTGGGAGATCGTGGCTCCGGTGTCGGTCACGGCCGTCGCCGACCTGAGCGCCCAGCCGGTCGTCAGCTCCTTCGAGCTCACGGTGGCGGCCTTCGCGCGCCCGACGGCGCCGGTGAGGACGAGACTCGAGATCAGGAAGAGAAGCGCGAGCCGGCGGAATCTGCCTGCCCCGCTCCCGGTTACGGCTGTCCACGCCATCGTGGCCCCCTCTTGCCCGCGGTTTGGCTGCGCGTTCCTTGTTAGGAACCTTAACTAGCTGCCCGAGAGGAGCCTAACAGGTTCGGCGCTCAGCGGCCACCGGCGCTCCAAGGGTGGGCGCCGGCGTACTTGAGCTCGGTTGCGACCCGGCCGAGGATCGCGAACACGCGCACCCGGTGGTCGGTCCCGGCCGGCGGCAGGATGGCGCCCGGCAGCTCGAAGCTGAAGCGGTCCTTCTCGAGCCCGCCCTTGTCGAGGAACCGGAGCGGACGGAGGTCGAATGCCCGGCCGACGAAGACGGCCTGCCCGTCGACGAACACCGCGAGCGAGTCGACGAGGTGGCGCGGCTTGACGCGGACGGCTCGGCCCTTGAACACGAAGCCGGCCTTCGAGGGCATGGCGGCGACCGAACCCTTGAGCGCCGTCTGGTCGATGCGGGTCACCTTCCCTTCCGTCGACACGATCGCCTCGCGGCCGTTCAGCTCGCGCAGCGAGAGGGTGAGGTCGCTGCCACGCAGCTGCTCGAGCGTCAGCTTCCCGCCCGAGCTGCGGACGACGAAGACGTCGACGTCGTTCCGGCCCGGCTCGAAGGCGTCCTCGGGGCCGAAGGTCGCGAACCTCGTCTGCCCGTTCTCGACGTGGGTTCGAGTAACGGCGGCGATCTTCCCCTTGACCGCGATCGCCAGGTCGAGCTGAGCTCCGTGCCTGCCGGTGATCGAGCCGGAGAGGTGCGAGGGCAGGAACTCCGAGGCCGGATCGACCGAGGCGAGAAAGGAGCGGCCGTCGAGCTGCACGCTCGCCGTGCTCGGCCTCACGGTGAGCGTGGCGACGCGGCGCCGAAGCAGCTCGGGGTGCGGACCGATCCGGTAGACCGGTTCGAAGGAGCGCTCGCCGAAGGTGGCCACCTGAGCGGCCAGTGTGCGCTCGCGACGGGCGCGGAGCTCGGAGAGCCGCGCCGAAATCCGTCCCACGTCTCGCGCGACGGAGACGGTTCCGTCGGCCGGGAGGCGGCGCCCGACGAGCGAGCTCCCGTCGATCCGCCAGGGGATCCGCACGTGGAGCACGTGCGCGATCGTGGGCAAGATGTCGATCGAGGGCGCAAGGGAGTCGTCGATCCGGCCCTGCTGCTGGCCTGGGAGCTTGACGAAGAGCGGGACGAAGGCGATGTCGTCCATGTTCGACCGGGTCGCGCGGCGGCGCTGGTCGTCGCCGCGGAAGCTCTCGCCCTCGTCGCCGGTGACGATCACGAGCGCCCGGTCGTAGAGGCCCGTCGCGCGCAGCTTCTTCAGGATCAGGCCGAGGGCGCGATCCGTGTAGCCGAGCTGCAGCAGATAGCGCTGCTCGCCTTCGAGCGCGGCCCACTTCGTCAGCCAGTGCCCCTCCTTGTAGCCGTCGAGGGGGCGCTCGTCGAGGGCCCAGCGCCGACCCGAGGGGAGGTAGACGAAGGGCCAGTGCGGGAGCACCGTGTGCAGGAAGTAGAGCGTCGGCCGCCGGTCGGCCGTGATGAGGTCGGTGAAGTCGCAGACACGCCGCCCGCAAGCCTCGATCTCGCCCGAGGCGCTCCGCCGCACCGGCTCCTTCGCCTCCTGACGGCCGCCGAAGTTCCCCCACGTGTCGCTGATCGCCGGCAGGTGGTCCGCGTAGGGCTGCGGCACGAGCAGGTGGAGATACACGATGCCCGTGTCCGAGGCGAGCGAGCCCGTGGTGTCCTGCACGGCCTGCGGCCCGGCCTGCGTCTCGCCGCACAGCGAGCGCGGGCAGAGGTGCGTGATCGCCTCCATCACCTTCAGCCGGTAGCTCTTGCCGAGCAGGGTGAAGAGGTTGTGCGGGTACTGGGAGTAGATCGGAAGGCGGTTCCGGACCGGCTGGTTCCCGGTCAGGATCGCGGGCACGTTTCCCTCGGTGAGCCAGTCGGCCGTCGTCGCGCTCCGGTACCACGTCGAGCTGCGGGCGAGGGAGGCGAAGTTCGGGTAGCGCCCCGAATCGACTCGTCCCTGATGGTTCATCAGCGACACGGTGCTCAGCTCGTCGAAGACGACGAGCACGACCGGCGTCCT
Source organism: Actinomycetota bacterium (assembly GCA_005883235.1). Next base: position 3,681 of record VAYE01000114.1, on the reverse strand, counting down.
CGACCTGACGGTCGCCGCCTCCACCTTCGGCGTCGAGGTGAGCACGAGCTTCGTCACGTGCGAGTCGAAGAGGAAGAGCGCGAGGAAGACGAGCGGAGCCGGCGCGAGCACGCTGAGGAAGGAGCCGACCACGCGGGCCCGGCGGTAAAGGAGCGCGGCGACGGCACCCACGCCCGCCGCCGCCGCGAGGGCGGAGACGCCGGAGAGCGATCCGCTCTTCGTCAGCGCGTGCAGCACCACGACCGCGCTCAGGCCGGCCACGAAGAGGAGGTGGAGCGCGTCGGCCGCGGCACGGCTGACGAGATCCGCGACGAGCTCGACGGCAAGGAGCAGGAGCGGCGGCACGAGGGTGACCGTGAGGGCGAAGAGGACGATCTCACGGCTCGTCGACCCGCGCACGGCGAAGAACGCGGCGTTTCGCCCCAGGATGTCGAGCAGCGGCTGCGCGAACGCGAAGGCGGAGAGCACCGCGAGGTGCGCGCCGTTCCGCAGCGCGAAGCGGAATCGGGTCTCAGACCTTGGGGCGGACAAGGTAGAGGACGCGGGTCTCCGACGCGAGCGACTCGGAGCGCACGACGTCGAACCGCTCCTCGAGGCACTGCTCGAACCAGTCGCGCCGGTAGTCGGGGTGGTCGCCGGGCCGCTTGCGCGCGAGGAGCCGGCGCACGAGCGGATCCTCGGGCGTCGGGAACTCGACCACGAGCGAGGACGACAGGCTGCGCAGCCAGTCGACGAGGCCGGCGACGGGGACATTGCCGCCGATCGAGAGGTGGTGGACGAGCGCGAGGCAGAGCGCGAGGTCGGGGGTGCCGCGCTCCGGCAGCGACCGCCGCTCGAGCCCGCGCCAGCCGAGCCCGGGCGACGGGTCGGCGAGGTCCATCGTCAGCGGGAGGATCTTGGTCGCCCCTTCCGCTTTGAGGGCCTCGAAGAGCCGGTCGACGACGAGCGCGTCGGCGTCGATCGCGACCACGTGCTCCGCCGTCTCGGCCGCGATCCGCGCGTGGCGGCCGTCGTTGCAGCCGAGGTCCCAGACGAGGCGCGGCTGCTCCGAGCCCACCGCGTCGGCGACGAAGCGCGCCTTCCGGTCCGCGTCCTCGTCCGTGTAGCTCGTCGTCGGGCCGTACCCCGACCAGGCCGAGCCCGAGGGCCGCCAGCGGAGCCGCGAGACGAGCCGCTCGAGGCCCTTGACGTTGGCGACGATCAGCTCCTTGCGGAAGCCGGCCTTCTTCAGCTCCTGCTTGAGGTCGACGTCGCGGTCCTCGTAACGTCGCTCCAGCCGGGCGTGCAGCACGACGTGCGTGAGCGCGCCGCGCCGGAGCAGGTCTCGCGCCGACAGCACGCTTCGGCACTCCTGCGGCGTGATCCCGTCGATGCGCCCCCGCAGCCACGGCTGAAAGGGCACGTCCTTCCAGGCCTGCAGGAGGAGCGGATACAGGAAGAGCATGCAGAACTGCCGGTAGCCGGCCCAGGGCTCGCCCTCGCGGAGCCGCTCGAACGACCCGATGTCGACGAAGACCGGCTCGGCGCCACGGAACTGGACGTTGTAGGGCGACGAGTCCTTGAGCATCATCCCGGCCTCGATCGACCGCCGCACCAGCTCGAGCTGCAGCAGCGCGGCGTCGCGCAGCATCCCGAACGACCACTCGTAGGGGTACGAGACGAAGGGGACGACGTCGTGCTCGAGCACCGCCGACACGCCGCCGTGCAGGCCGTCCGGCACAACCGGGACGTCCTCCGCCTCCCGCGTGCCGACGAGCCCGGCTCGAGGCCGGCGACGGAGGCTTCCTGCTCCCTCACGAACGCCGCCGAGCCGTCAGCTCGGCGAGCCCTCGTCCTCAGGCTTCCCGATGTGGAGGAACCTGCGCAGACGCCGCCAGTAGACCTTCGCCATGACGGCTCCGGCCGCCAGGCCGCCCGCGATCGCCTGGAGCAGCAGGCTTCCGCTGCCGGCGTCGATGTAGGCGAGTGTCGGATCGGTCACGATCGTGCGTCCAAGTGGAGACCGGACCGTACCCGCGTGCGTCGGCGATGGCAAGCACGAGAACCCATACGCCCCGGTCAGCGACGCGGGCTCGCAGCCTCGGCAGCGTGTCGGCCGAGGTGCGACTCGAGGCGCCAGAGATTGTCGAGGTGCTGGCTCGTCCACAGCAGGACGAGGGCGGGCCGAAGCTCCGTCGTGTTGCCGCCCGCGACCGCGTCGTGCACGCACTCGAGCAGGCGTGCGCGGCCCTCCGCGTCGCGCAGGTGCGGCCGAGGAACCGCGGTCGCGTGGACGAGGGAATCGCCGAGCGTGACGTACCACGAGCGCAGCGCGTGGACCTCGTCCTCGAGGTTCCGGCCGCAGCGCTCGAGGCTCGCGTCACCGTCCGTCATCCGGCCGAGTGCAGCGAGTGACTGCGCCGCCCGCCGCACACGCGCGGCGCCTGCGACCAGGCTGCCCACGCTCTCCACGTTCACGTTGCTCGCGGACCGCTCGGCGAGGTACTGGCGAAAGGCGTCGTCGAGCCGGTGAGCGGAGACCAGTGCGGCCTGCGCGGCGCCGTCCGACACGCTTAGGTCGCCCCGGCCCGCGATCTGCTCGGCAGTGACCGCGACGTAGTCCGCGCTCCGCGCGTAGGCAGCCGCCAGGTTCTCGCGGAGGAGCGCGGCAGCGCCGCGTGGCCAGAACAGCAGGCCGACCCCGAGGCTGATCGCGAAGCCGATCGCGACGTCCTCGATCCGCACGAGCCCGACCTTCCAGCCGCTGGGCTGGATCAGATTGAAGAGGACGAAGAGAACGACGGTGAAACCGGCCTGCCCGGCTGCGAACGAGATCGCCCGAGGCGCGTAGGCGGCGAGCAGGACCGCCATCGGCAGCACGGCCCAGAGCACGACCTCGTGCGTTCCGATCGCGATGACGAGGGCCGCGCCGAGGACGATCCCGACGGCCGTCCCGGCGAGCGCGCTCAGGATCGACCAGCCCGTGCCGAGTGCATTGGAGCGGAGCACGGACAGCGTCCCGAGCACGACCCAGAAGCCGTGCTGGAGGCCGCTCCGCTGGGCGATGTAGACCGCGACGGCAAGCCCGGCCGCGCCGCGGAGGCTGTTGCGGAACCAGACCGATCGCGCACTCGCATGCTCGACGGCGAGCCGCTCGGTCGCCTGGAGCGCCGCGCGCGCCGGTCGGCCGGTGTCCCGACTGGCCACGTCTAGCTCGTCGAGCTCCGGCGTGTCCGCACCGGTCGCGAGGAGCGCATAGCCCGCAACCTGCCGAGCCGCGTACGAGAGCGCTCGGATCCGGAACGCCGGCTCCAGCGCGGACCCGAGCGCCTCGTCGTCCGGAACCGCCGGCAGCTCCGGGATCCGTCGTGCGAGCGCTTGCGCCAGGGCCTCTCGCGCATCGTCGAGCCGGTCGAGGTCGGGCCGCTCGTCCCGACCGTCCAATCTCGCCGCGCTCGTGCGCAGAACGGCGACCGTGGCCGCCATCGCCTCGGCGTTCTCCTCGCGGCACAACGCGAGTCGGGGCATCTCAGTCGAAGGTGCGAGGAAGGACAGGAGCCAGTCGAACTCGTCGACGAGCGAGGCGAGCGCGGCCGTCGGCCCCGTCGGTCCCGTCGGCCGGTGCGGCGTCGCGAGGAAGTTCCGTCGCAGGCTGGAGACGGCTTCCCGGGCCGCATGGGCGCGACCACCGACCGCTGTTCG
>VAYE01000113.1 GCA_005883235.1 Actinomycetota bacterium | reverse complement strand
CCATCCAGTCGTAGGCCGCCTTGTACTCCGCGTCGCCGAGGTCGAGCCCGATCTGCTGCAGCACCTCGGCATCGGGGCGGATCGTGACGTTCGTGTAGATCATCGAGCCGCCACCGACTGCGCTCGCCGTGACAACGGTCGCGTCCTTGAAGAGCGAGAACTGGTACAGGCCGTCGCGGTTGAGGTCAGTGCGGACGGAAGCGAAGACGTCGAGTAGGCCCTCTTTGTGGTCGGGCCGGGGCCAGTACTGGACCGGTTGGCCGGTCGCCTTCAGCCAGTCCGGCATGCGCTGCTTGCCCGGCGCGAGCGCGGGTGACTTCCCCAGCTTCTCGGGCGAGATCCACCACGTACCGCGCTCGAGGACGAGGGTCCTCTTGCCCTTCAGTGCCAGCCGTGTCGCGGCGATCGTCCCGCCGAAACCACTGCCGACGACGATTGCGTCGTAGTCCACCGGCCCCTCCTCTTTGCCCGAAGGAAGCGTCTCATTCGGCCGCCGGGAATGCAAGGCTCTCGTGAAGAGACTCGTTCGCCCACGTGCGAGCGACGTGCGACCGGCGCTAGCTGCCTTCCGTCGAGGTCGTGGGCCCTTCCGGCTCGGGCTCGTAGGATTCCGGCGCAAGCGGGTTGAGCCCTTCCTCGGCGCCGCTCGTCCCCTCCGGGTAGGCCGGGCCCTTGCCGCCCGCTTCCTGTACCTGCTTGTCGAGCGCCGTCAGGACCTGCGTGACCTGCTGGTTCACGATCGGCTGCAGGACGCGCTGACCCATCGAGCCGACCGGCCCGGCGATCCGCACGTCGGCCTCCCAGTGCATGTCCGTCCCGCCGCCGTCGGCGTCGCTCAGGTGGAAGGACGTGTTCATGTTCAGGATCGCGCCCACTCCGTCGCCCTTCGCGTGGAGCTTCGCGAACTCGGGCTCGCGCTCCTCCAGCTTCTCGAAGCTCATGCTCATCCGGAGGCTGCCCAGGCCGAGCGGGACCTTCACGTGCGCGCGCCAGTGGCGGTCGTCGGGGACGTCGAAGCTCTCCACTCCGGGCATCGTCTGCGCCATCGAGGCCGGGTCGTTGAGGACGCGCCACACGGTGTCGCGTGGCGCCTCGAAGCGCCGGTCGCCGGAGAGGTTCATCGGCCCTCCACCTGCACGCCGCCGTCCTCGCTCCGGAGCAGCTCCCAGACGCGGTGGTACGGGTTGCAGCTCCGGGTGATCGTCTTCCCGAGCGCGTCCTGGAGCGCGGCGCACACCGCGTGGATGCCGGCGCCGCCGCCCTCGCCCATGCCCTTGGCGCCCAGTGGCGTGAACGGCGAAACCGACTCGATGTAGCCGGTCCGCATCGGCGGCATGTCGAGCGCGTGCGGCACGTGGTAGTCGTAGAAGTTGGGCGTCAGCAGGTTCCCGTCCTCGTCGTAGGGGAAGATCTCGTGCGTCGCGGCGCCGAGGGCCTGCGCCGTCGCCCCGTGCACCTGCCCTTCGACGATCTGCGGGTGGATCCGCTTGCCGCAGTCGTCGACCGCCGCGTAGTCGACGATCTCGTAGCCGCCGGTCTCGGGATCGACCTCGAGCACGCACGCGTGGATCTGCGTCGCATAGGTGAGCGTCAGGTTGCCGAACTTGCGCTCCTTGTCTGGCAGCTCGAACGGCGGCCGGTACATGTAACGGCAGTTGAGTGTGACGTCGAGGTCCTCCGGCAGCCCGGCGTTGTTCGCGTTCAGGATCGCCCCGAGCGCCATGAACGGAAGCGCCGCCTCGGGGTTCGCCTTCATCCGCGCCTGGCCCTCGGCGAGCTCGATGTCGTCCTCCGCGCAGCCGAGGACGACCGATGCGAGCTTCTTCATCTCGGCCGCGAGCATGTCGGTCGCGCCCTTCACCGCGCCGAGGCCGGTGACGGCGAACTGGCTCGCGTACGTGCCGGAGAGCCCGGCGTGCGAGTTCCAGTACGTGTCGTGTCCAGGGCGCACGTTCACGTCGTCGGGCGTGCAGCCGAGGATGTCCGCGACGACCTGCGCAGCGGTCGTCTCGTGGCCCTGCCCCTGCGGGACCGTGCCGAGCGTGACGACGATCTCGCCGAAGATGTCGAGCTTCACCGTCGCGACCTCGTTGTTCCCGGAGAACTGGAGCTCGGGGTTCAGAAGCTGCGACTGGCCGAAGTTGTTCGTTCCGGAGTCGAGCGTCGAGCCGATGCCGAAGCCGAGGAGCTTCCCGCGCGACTCCGCGTCGCGGCGCCGCTCCTCGATCCGGTCGTAGCCGATCAGCTCGAGCACGACGTCGAGGCAGCGCGCGTAGTCGCCCGAGTCGTAGATGCACCCGTTGGGCGTCTCGTACGGCATCTCCTCGGTCTTCACGTAGTTCCGCTTCCGCACCTCGACCGGGTCGAGCCCGAGCTCGCGCGCGACGATGTCGACGATCCGCTCGGTCAGCCACAGGTGCTGCATGCGCGAGTAGCCGCGGTTCGGGGAGACCGGCGACTTGTTCGTGACCACTTGGGTGAAGTCGACGCGGATGTTGCGCCAGCGGTAGCACCCTGGCGTGACCTGCGCCCAGATGATGCAGCCGAGCGGCTCGTAGCGCGGGAAGGCGCCGCAGTCGTCGATCGCCCGCACCGAGAAGCCGAGCATCGTCCCGTCCGCCTTCACCGGGACCTCGACGTCGAGGAACGTGCGCTCGTTGCCGTGCGCGTTCGCGGTGTGCTGATCGGTCCGCCACTCGGTCCACTGGATCGGCCTCTTCAGCTTGCGCGCGAGCAGGCAGCAGGCGACGAACTGCGGGTGCAGGCAGATCTTGTTCCCGAACGCGCCGCCGATGTCCTGGGTGACGAAGCGGAGCTTGTCGATGCCGACGCGGAGCGCGGGCGCCATCCAGATCGCTCCCACGCCCGGCATCTGGTGGTTGCAGTACATCGTCCACTGGCCGGTGCCGCGGTTGTACTCGACGAGACAGCCGGAGCACTCGAGCGGCGTCGACGAGAAGCGGTCGAAGTGGAGCCGCTCGATCCGCACCACGTGGTCGGCCTCCGCCTTCGCCGCCTCGAAGTCGCCCCAGTCGAAGAGTCCCGACCACACGACGTTCGAGCCCGCCTCCTCGTGCAGGATCGGCGCGTCCTCCGCGAGCGCGGCCTCACCGTCGACGAGCGCGGGCAGCGGCTCGTAGTCGACCTCGACGAGCTCGGCGGCGTCGCGCGCGAGCTCGCGGCTCGAGGCCACGACCGCCGCGACCGGCTCGCCGACGTGCCGCACCCTGCCCACAGCGAGCGCGTAGTCCTTGATGTGCGCGCCCGGCGGCGTCGAGAGCTCGAAGAACGGGTCGGTGAGGATCGCGACCTCGTCGCCCGTCAGCGTCCCGTAGACGCCGCCGACCTCGAGCGCCTTCGAGACGTCGATCGACTTGATCTTCGCGTGCCCGTACGGCGACCGGACGAAGTGGAGGTAGCCCGTGCCGTGCCGCTTCACGTCGTCGAAGAAGACTCCCTGCCCCTGGACGAGCCGCTTGTCCTCCTTGCGCGGGACGTTCTGTCCCGCGAAGCCGGGCTTCGTCTCGGTCTCCTCGACGACGAGCGGCCGCTCCGGAGCGATCGTGGTCTCGGTCACTCGCCCACCTCCTGGCCCGAGGCCGCTTGGACGGCCTTCACGATGTTGACGTACCCCGTGCAGCGGCAGATGTTGCCCTGGATCGCCTTGCGGATCTCGTTCTCGCTCGGCCGCGGATTGAGCTCGAGGAGCGCGGTCGCGCTCATCAGCAGCCCCGGGGTGCAGTAGCCGCACTGGAGAGCGTGGTGGTCGCTGAAGGCCTGCTGCAGCGCGTCGAGCTCGCCGTCCGAGCCGAGCCCCTCCACCGTGCGGATCGAGGCTCCGTCGGCCTGGACGGCGAGCATCATGCAGCTCTTCAGCAGGACGCCGTCCACGAGCACGGAGCACGCGCCGCAGTTGCCGGTGTCGCAGCCGACGTGGCTCCCGGTCAGGTCGAGGTCGTCGCGGAGGAAGTGGATGAGGAGGCGGCGCGCGTCGACCTCGCGCTCGTACGAGTCGCCGTTCACCTCGACCGTAATCGTCCGCGACGACTCCGGGCTCACGAGCCGCGCTCCTTCGCGGCGCGAACCGCACGGACCGCGAGGACCTCGGCGAGATGGCGGCGGTAGTCGGCCGAGGCGTGGACGTCGTCCGGCGGCTGCAGCGAGGCCGAATGCACCGCCTCGCGCACGGCGTCCTCCTCCGTCGAGTCGGGCCGCACGAGGACCGGCACCGCGTCGACGCACCCGATGACGACCCTGGGCGCGCCGCCGTTCAGGCTCGCGGCCGCGTTGACGATGCACGTGCCCTCACGGCCGATCGGAAGCGAGGCGAAGCCGTCGCCCTTGCCGGCCGGAACGGTCACCTTGGTCAGCAGCTCGCCGGGCCCGGCCGCCGTCATGTAGACACCCAGGAAGAAGTCCTCCGCCGGCACGGACCGCTCCCCGGCCGACCCGAGGATGGTCATCGTGGCGCCGAGCGCGACCATGAGCGGCGGCAGGTGGTTCGTCGGGTCGTTGGAGCAGACGTTGCCGCCGATCGTGCCGCGGTTGCGGACCTGCACGTCCGCGACCTGAGCGCAGACCTCTCCGAGAATCGGCCGTGCACGCGCCTCCGCCGACTCGATCAGCTCGGTGCACGTGGTCATCGACCCGATCTCGAGGGTGCCGTCGGCGCCGAGCTCGATCCCCTTCAGCTCGTCGAGGCCGTTCAGATCGACGAGCACGTCGGGCGAGGCGGCTCGCGCCTTCATCACGTTGATCAGCGTCTGCCCGCCGGCGAGCGCGCGCGCGCCGTCGTGCTCGGCGAGCAGGCGCACGGCGTCCCCCACGCTCGCGGGACGAGCGTACTCGACCTCCCGCAGCAGCATGGGTCGATTTAGGCCATAGGGCCCAGCGTCTGTCAAGAAAGAGTCGTCGGCGACGAGCGCCGGGCAGCTAGTCGTCGTTCTTGATGATGCCGTCGCCCTGTGGGTCGTCGATGACGGCGTTCCCGCTCGGGTTCGACAGGTTCACGAAGAACGTCTCGTTCGGCTCCGGAGTCTTGTCGCCCTTCACCTTGACGGTGATGAACCCCTTCTTCTTGGGCAAGCCCTTCGGGAAGAAGAGGGTGCCCGAGGTGGACACGTAGTCGCTCGGCGCCGCGGCAGTTCCGTTAGCGGTGGAGTAATCGACGCTGACCTTGGCCAGAGGGACATCGGAGAGGTCCACCTCGAAGACGAAGAGCGTGAAGCCGCGGTTGCCCTCCTTCATCACCGCGTTGTGGATCG
>VAYE01000316.1 GCA_005883235.1 Actinomycetota bacterium | reverse complement strand
CATCTCGACGATCCGGTCGTCCTCGACGACGAACACGAAGTGGAGCTCGGGTGCCTCCTCGGACGGCGGGTCGACGTGCGGATCGACGACGATTCGGCCCTCCGCTTCGGCGACGACCTCCGGTGAGCCGCTCTTCCCCGACTCCAGAGCCCGCCGGAACGTCGCCACCACCTGCTCGCGGTTTCGGCACAGCTGCCCCGGCTCCAACCCGACCCAGACGACGTCCGGCGCCAGCGCCGCCGCGAACTCCTCGAAGTCGGCGCTCTCGAGGTGGTCGAGCGCGCTCAGGCCGCCCACCGCCGCAGCTCGTTGTAGAGCGTGTCGCGCTGCACGGGCACGCGCCCGGCGTCGCGGACGACGCGCACCAGCTCGTCGAGCTTCTGCTCGGTCGGCGTCGTCGCTCCGGCGGCGTGGAAGATCTCCTCGCGCACGACCGTCCCCTGCACGTCGTTCGCGCCGAAGTGCAGCGCGACCTGCGCGAGCGGCATGCCCATCATGATCCAGTAGGCCTTCAGGTTCGGCACGTTGTCGAGCACGAGCCGCGAGACGGCGATCGTCTTCAGGTCCTCGGCGCCCGTCGTGTGCCGCCAGCCGCGGCGCTCGAAGACCGTGTTCTCAGGGTGGAACGCGAGCGGGATGAAGGAGAGGAAGCCGCCGCTCGCGTCCTGCTGCGCGCGCAGGCGCAGCAGGTGGTCGATCCGCTCCTCGTAGGTCTCGACGTGACCGTAGAGCATCGTGCACTGCGTCGTGATTCCGAGCCGGTGCGCCGTGTCGTGCACGTCGAACCATTCGTCGGGGTGCTCCTTTCCGGGCGCGACCAGCCGCCGGACGCGGTCGGCGAAGATCTCGGCGCCGCCGCCGGGGAGCGAGCCGAGGCCCGCGTCTTTGAGCTCGCGCAGCACCTCCTCGTGCGAGAGGCCGCTGAGCGTCGACATGTGGTGGATCTCGGACGCCGTGTAGAACTTGAGGTGCACGTCCGGCAGCGCCTCGCGCAGCTTCCGCAGCACCTCGACGTAGAAGTCCAGGTCCACGTGCGGGCTCTCGCCGTTGACGCAGTGGATCTCGGTGAACCGCGTGGCCTCGTACTGTCGTACCGCGTTCTCGACGAACTCGTCGGCGCTCAGCGTGTACGCGCCGTCCTGCCGCTGCGTCTTCGCGAAGGCGCAGAACTTGCACTTCACGCGGCAGACGTTGGTCTGGTACAGGTTGAGGTTCTGGACGAAGAAGACGCGGTCGTCGCCGCCGCGGACGCGCCGCGCGAGGTCGGCGAGCTCGCCGAGCGCGAGCAGGTCGTCCGACTCGAAGAGCGCGACGCCGTCCTCGAAGTCGAGCCGCTCGCCGGCCTCGACCTTCTCCCGGATCGGCGCCAGCGTGTCGGTGCGGTCGAGGACGGCCATCAGCTCTCCCGGTTGACGACGGCGTCGGTGAGCGCCTCGAGCTCCTCGCGCCGCGGCGCGCCGTTCAGGCAGGCGCGGGCGCGCAGCGCGTACTCGAGCGCGAGGTCGCGCGAGCGGTCGAGGGCGTCCGTCGCCGCCACGCGCACGAGCGCGCCGTCGAGCGGGCCGCCCGCCAGCGCGCGTCGCACGACCGCGTCCTGCCGCGCGGCCAGCAGCAGGGGGAGCGTCGGCGTCCCCTCGCGCAGGTCGGTGCCCGCGACCTTGCCGGTCTCGATCGTCTCGCCGGAGCAGTCGAGGACGTCGTCGACGATCTGGAACGCGATCCCGAGGTGGAGGCCGAAGGCCCCGAGGTGCCCGCCGCCGAGCAGGCACGCCGCCTCGAAGAGCTTCCCGGTCTTCAGCGCGCAGCGGTCGAGGTAGGCGTCGATCGTCGTGTCGGGGTCGTGGGTCTGGCTGCGCTGGAGCGCCTCGCCGCGGGCGAGGCAGAGGGCGGCGCCGGCCAGCGTCGAGACCGCGCGGGCATCGCCCGTCGCGGCGAGCTGCGCGAACGCTCTGGCGAAGAGGTAGTCGCCGGCGGCGCGCGCGGCGGCCGGCCCGAAGGCCTGCCAGGCCGAGACGCGCCCGCGGCGGAACGCCGCGCCGTCGATCAGGTCGTCGTGGACGAGCGTCGCCATGTGGACGAGCTCGACCGCGGCCGCCGCGGCGACGTTCGGCGGCTCCCCCGGCGCGGTGGCGAGGAAGACGAGCAGGGGCCGGAGCCGCTTCCCGCCCGCCTGGAGCGCCTCGGCGCCGACCTCCGCGACGACGCCGCGATGGCTCGCGACGGCCGCCTCGAGCCGCTCCTCGAGCTCCTCCAGGTAGACGTCGAGCCCGGGAGCGGCGCGGAGCTCGGCGAGCGCGCTCATCGCGCGGTGCCCGTGTGGAGCGCGACGATCCCGCCGGCCAGGAGCCGGAACGAGACGCCGCCGAAGCCGGTCCGCTCGAGCAGCGCGGCGAGCTCCTTCGGGCCCGGGAAGCGCCGGACGCTCGCCGGCAGGTACGTGTACGCGGAGCCGCCGCGCAGGAGCTTTCCGAGCAGCGGCACGATCGCGTCGAACCAGAGCCGGT
>VAYE01000112.1 GCA_005883235.1 Actinomycetota bacterium | reverse complement strand
CGAAGCGTCGAGCCCGCGAGGCTCCCGACCGCCTCGAACGCGATCGCGAGGATGAGCGCGCCGGCGAGCGCGGCGACCGGCGTGTAGGGCGAGCGCGAGCCGCCGGAGAGAAGATGTGGCCCGAGCCGCGCCCCGATGACCGCGCCTCCGATCACTCCAGCTGCCGAGAGCGCGCTCGCGATCAGCCCTTTCCGGAGCCCGAGGAGCGCCATGAGCGCCACGAACCCGAGCGCGATCCAGTCGATGCGCGTCACTCCTGGAGGCTAGCCGGGCGCCCGGCGGCGAGCGGCTACACTTCCGGCCGCCCGGGGGCGTAGTTCAGTTGGTTAGAACGCCGGCCTGTCACGCCGGAGGTCGCGGGTTCGAGTCCCGTCGCTCCCGTCTAAGAAAGCCCGGCAAATCGCAGGGTCTTGTCCTGGGTTAGCTGTCGCCGTTGGTAGCGAGACGGCGTTGTGGAAACGTTGTTGGAAACGTCCGCTGTTGGAACTGCCATTCAGGCTTGCCCAACGCACTCATGTCGCTCGCTCGTGGCTTCCGCGCGGGCTTGGCGGTCATGCGCACTGCTGTCCTTTGCCGTGTCACCGCGCACGAACTTCGCGCGCTGTCAAACGCTTCTTTCCGAAACGGCAGGAGCACGCCCAACCTGTGGTCCGCGTTTGAGGGGTGCGCGGGCGGAACGCCGTCTTGCAGCGCATGTGCTCGGTGTAGGTGATCGTGATCTCGACGTCAGCGTCGTCGAGCCTGTCGCACGACCCTAGTACTCGCAAATGCTCAGCCTGAGACGTGACTGATCGAGGGCGAAGGAGGCGCGTCACTGACGCGCCTCCCGTCAGCAGTCCGTCCCGGGACCGATTTCGATCATCGCAGAGCTCCCCTCGACTTCGCCGGCTGAAACGCGCCCGTCGTCATCGCGGTGTGAGGAGCCAGTACGTGACGTAGGTGATGCCGTTTCCGAGATGCACCGGCGCGATCGGCCCCGACCAGCCTTCCGGCGCCGGATCGCTCGCATCGATCGAACGTAGGTGGATGAGCGTCGTCGACGTGTAGCAGACGCCCGCTCGCAAAGGCTGGTTCTCTTGCGGCGTCCCACTCGTGTCGTTCGGAGGCAGCAGTGACTTGTCGGTCGCATCGTTGCACTCCGCGGGGTCTTGCCGATATGCCGCACGCGACTCGCCGAGGATGGTCGGGAAGAATCCAACCGCCAGGTGCGGATAGCCGCAAGGATTGTTGTCCGGACAATCGTGGATGTGATGGTTCGGGGGCAGCGGGCCGTTGAAGTAGCCGGCCCACGCGACCGTCGCAAACGCGAGTGTGCCGGCGCCGCAGAGGAGCACAAGCAGCTTTCTCATCGGGAGCGCCCCCTTCGATGTGACGGCGAGAGTCAAAATGCGTCGGCGGGTCATTTCGACCACTTCCTTTCTTGCGGCTATGTCGCGGGCGAGACGGCGACGTCCGCCAGCTGGTAGAGCGTCTGGACTTCCCGGTCCGCTCGACTCGGCGAACGCTTGCAGTTCCGGGGGCCGCCCGACGAAGGGTGCAAGCCTTGAGACGCTTGCACGGCGCTTACCGGTCCGTTGCGGCACGCTTCGACGCCGGCTCGTCGCCTGTCCGGTGGAGAAAGCACGTCTTAGGACTTGAGCGGTCCACGGCTCCACCCGCCTGGCTCACCAAGCCGGCGGCCGAAAAGACACCCGCGACGGCAAGGATTGCGGTTGCGAGCGCCCAGTTCCGCCGGATCGCGCCGGTGGTGAGTCTTGCGCCCTCAATGGCACCTCTGCCCGCCTTCCGAAAGATCTTCGATCCTCCCCGCTGTTGCCGCCAGGAGAGGTCCGCCGGAGTACCAAGCATGAACCGCCGCAGCACGTGCAGGGCCGTTGTCGTGGGCCGACAGCCGGCCGCTCCGGCTTCCTGCTCCTGCTCCCAGAGATCGGACTCGAGCTCCGCGCACCGGGCCTCTCGGACCTCGGTCGGCAATCCGGCGGTGTAGAGCCGCACCCAGCGACGGGTCAAGCGGATGATGTGAGTCAGCAGCAGGGCGCTCACAGCCCGGCCAGGCCTTCCGCCGGCCGCGGTGTCGAACGCGGCCTTTCGGCTTGGGCCTTGGCCAGCGCCTGCTCGCCCGCAGAGGTCACCTCGTACAGGCGACGGCGTGGACGCCTCTCCCGGGCCGCGACGAGGGGATCTTCCCAGCAACTGGCCAGCAGCCCCGCCCTCTCCATCCTGTCGAGGGCCTTGTACAGAGTTCCGTGCGCAGTCAGCCTACGAGCGCCCTCGCGCTCCCTGATCTCCTTGGCGATCGAGAAGCCGTAGAACGTCGTAGCACCCTCCCGGCGGAGGTCGACACCCGCGGCGAGGATCGACACCTCGATATGCAGAAGCGTGTCCGGTCGCCGCCTCATCGACCGGCAATTATAGGAAGATATCTTCCGGCAGTCAACCTGGCAGGGCAGGAAAGCCGGACGGCGGCGAAACCGACGCCGGCATAAACATGAAAGTCTCCCTGCCAGGGAGGCATTCTCTACATCGATCGCGGGCGACTGGTCTTCACGACAATGGCATTCTCGTCTCCGAGGCAGGCCCTCACCCCTGCCTGCACGGCGACATCGACGGCCTCTGCGCCGCGTCGACTCCCTGGGCAGTTCCCGCCAGCTCAAACGGCTCCGAACCGCATCCCTTGCCGGAGACCTCACGTGAAGTCGGGCGGGTTTCGGAGGGACCTGCGCTGCGCGAACGGCTTCATAAGGAGGCGATCTTCCGCCTGGGCGACCGCCGGCGTGCGGTGTAGGCGATCAGCCCTGGAAACGCCGTGGAAACGACCGCGTGCAACCAAGCGAAAGACCCGCCAGCGAGAGATCTCGTTGAACCTGCTCGAACCCGCATCCGTACGCGACTCAGGCGACGAGGCGAAGCTCGGCGCAACGATTTCATCACACCTGTCACGCCGGAGGTCGCGGGTTCGAGTCCCGTCGCTCCCGCTCTTTACACATCGCTCTTCTGAACCGCGCTCTCCTGACGCATCATGTCGTCCGGTGCAGCGCGATCTTCCCGCCGGAACGGTCACCTTCCTCTTCACCGACGTCGAGGGGTCGACGAGGCTGCTGCACGAGCACCGCGACAGGTATGCAGATCTGCTCGCCGACCACCGACGGCGACTACGCAAAGCGTTCGCCGCTCATGACGGGATCGAGGTCGACACGCAGGGCGACGCGTTCTTCGTCGCCTTCGCGCGCGCTTCAGACGCGCTCGCCGCTGCCGGCGACGCGCAGGCGGCGCTCGAAACCACGCTAATCAGCGTCCGGATCGGCGTCCACACGGGAGAGCCCGTCGTGACCGATGAAGGGTATGTCGGCATCGATGTTCACAAGGGCGCACGAATTGCCGCGGCGGGTCACGGCGGCCAGGTGCTTGTGTCCGAGCAAACGGCGCGGCTCGCAGGCGGCGACGCTCTGCGCGACCTCGGCGAACATCGGCTCAAGGACCTGACGGCGCCGGAGCGGATCTACCAGCTCGGCGAAGGCGAATTTCCGCCGCTCAATTCGCTCAACGCGACGAACCTACCGGTCGCTGCAAGCCCGCTGATCGGCCGGGAGACCGAGCTCGAAGAGCTTTTCTCGCTGTTCCGCGCCGGCACGCGCGTCGTGACTGTGACCGGCCCCGGGGGGACCGGCAAGACACGCTTCGCGCTCCAGGGAGCGGCGGAGCTCGTCGATGAGTTCGACGACGGCGTCTTCTGGGTGCCGCTGCAGGGTGTTTCGGATCCGGGGCTCGTTCTCCCGGCCATCTCGCAGACGCTCGGCGCCGGCGACGATCTGACCGCGCACTTGCGGCGGCGAAGGACCTTGGTGCTGCTCGACAACCTGGAGCACTTGCTCGACGCCGCGCCTTCGCTTGCGAGACTCGTCGGTGCCTGCGCAGAGATCCGTCTGCTTGTCACCAGCCGAGCGCCACTTCGAATCGAAGGCGAGCACGAGCTGCTGCTCGATCCCCTGCCCGAGCGAGAGGCGACGACGCTGTTCGTCGAGCGCGCGCGTGATGCCGGCCGTCGGCTCGGCCCGGACGCGACCGTCGCGGCGATCTGCCGTCGCCTCGACAATCTGCCGCTCGCGCTCGAGCTCGCCGCCGCTCGAACGAGGATCCTCGACGCGCCCGCGCTGCTCGCGCGGCTCGAGCACAGCCTCCCCGTCCTGACGAGCGGGCGGCGGGACGCGCCCGAGCGCCAACGGACGCTGCGTGCCACGATCGAATGGAGCTACGAGCTGCTCGAGGAGGACGCGAGGCGCCTCTTCGCCCGCCTGGCCGTCTTCGCCGGCAGCTTCTCGCTCGACGCGGCTGAGGCTGTGTGCGACGCGGACTTCGACTCGATCGGCGCCCTCGTCGAGCTCTCCTTGCTGAAGCCGATCGGCGCCGATCGCTTCCTGATGCTGGAGACGATCCGAGAGTACGCCCACGAGCGGCTCGAGACGTCGGCCGAATCGCCGCAGTTACGCCGCCGACACGCCGAGCACTTCCTAGAGCTCGTGGAACACGCACCGGGGGCTGACGTGTCGCCGGCGCTCTCCTCGAACGTCGCCGACACGACCGAGTGGCGAGGCCGGGTCCGCGACGACTTCGACAACGTTCGCCTTGCGCTCGACTGGTTTCGAGAGACCGGTGACCTCGAGCGCGAGTTCCGTGTCGTCTTCCCGCTCGCTTGGCTGTTCCTCTGGCTCCACGGAGGCATGGCGCAGGCGGCTCGGATGTTCGAGAGCATCCTCGCGAGAGGAGGCGATGCCGATCCGGTGATGCGGGTTGACGCGCTGCAGTCGCTCGCCCACTTCGGCACACACCTCGAGATGCTTCTCGAGTGCGAGAGCTTGGCACGGGAGCTTCCCGAAAAGGCACGGCTCGCGTGGATCCAACAGAACCTGGGATTGATCGCGCTCGAGAATGGCGACTATGACGAAGCGCGCGCGCGGCTGGAGGAGAGCTTGGAGCTCTTTGAAGAGATAGGCGGTGCGTGGCAGGCGGCGAATGCGCTCAGCGGCCTCGCGACCCTGGCGGTCCTGGAGGAGCGGTACGCCGACGCTCGACTACTGCTTGCTGAGACGATGCGGCGCGCGCTCGCTCTCGGCTTGCTGAACCACTCAGCCGAGTGCCTCGACGACTTCGCGGCGCTCGCGCTCGCCCAGGGAGACGCTGACCGGGCGGCCCGACTTCTCGGTGCGGCCGCCGCGGTGCGAGAGGAGACCGGAGACGAGACCGCAGAGGACGACTGGGGATACCAGCCTCATCTGCGCGAGCGAACGAGGATGGCAGCGCGTGAGCAACTGGGGCCGCGCTTCGACTTCTCATGGGAGGCGGGCAAGGCGCTCACGCTCGAGGAGGCGGCGGCGCTCGTCCTCGGAGAAGATTAGGGCGTACGCACCCGAATCGCTAGGCGAGCATCCCGCTCGCTTCTACAGCCGGATCTCGACCTCGTGAGGTGTAAAGACAGGGTTCGAGTCCCGTCGCTCCCGCCTCACGGAGTTCCTCGGCCGCCGCGCCTGGTGTGGGCCGGGCGCGGCGGCAGGCAGATCGGCGGGGCGCGCTCCTGGCCTCGGCGGGCCCGTCGCCTTTCGAATATCCACACGGCGCTTCGGACTGCGTTATAGTCGCGCCGCTTCCAAGGCAGGTAAGAGTCTTGTGTCCGCCGATGCTGGCCGGCGGGCGGGGAGGCAAGATGAATCGAGCCGGGAGGGTGCTTGCGGTTTCCGCAGGGATCGCCTTCGCCGCCGCTCTCGTCACGTACTACATCGTCAGCTACCTGATGATGACGCCGCCCTCGGTGGCGGCGACGGGACGTGCGCCGCACGCGAGGCTGACGCTCCAGACGGTCGCGTCGCTTGGCTTCAAGCCGCACCCGGACTGGGTCTCGTATCTCGCGCAGAACCCACAGGGCAAGTGGGTGCACGGAACCATCCTCAAGGTCCCGGCGCACTCGCTCGTCACGGTGACGGTCTACCAGTACGACACCGCAACCGGGCTGCGGAACCCGTTCTGGGGCGGATTCCACGGGACGGTCGGTCCGGTGACCGTCAACGGCAAGGCGATCAAGACGCTCGATCCCAGCCTCGCGTCGCACACCTTCGCGATCCCGGAGCTCGGCGTCAGCGTGCCGCTCGAGGGCGTCGCCGACAAGGCCAAGAATCAGTGCAGCGTCGCGCCGTGCACGCTTTCCCAGGCGCACAACACGGTCGTCTTCAGCTTCCGAACCGGCAAGCGCGGCACCTACCGCTGGCAGTGCTTCGTTCCCTGCGCCGCCGGCTTCATCCTCGGCTTCGGCGGCCCCATGCAGAGCCTCGGCTACATGGACGGCCTGCTCCAGGTCGTATGACGATTCCGCACACCGAGGTCGGCCCGGTGCGAGTTCCTCACCACTGGTTGCGCATGGTGGTCATCTGGGCGGTCCTGTCGGCCGTCGCCATTCCGCTGATCGTGCTCGTTCTCGGCCCACACCTGCCTCCCGGCCGGATGACCTCCGAGGCTGGGTCGCAAAGGGACGCGAACACGCTGATGACCGCGCTGCTCGCTCCGATCGTCGTGAGCGTCCTCGTCTTCTTCGTCTACTCGATCGTCGTCTTCCGCGAGCACGGAACGGCGATCGTCGACGGCCCTCCGCTGCGCGGGCACGTGCCGATGCAGACGGCATGGGTCCTCTTCACCTCGATCATCGTCGTCGCCCTGGCGGCCTGGGGGAGCTACACGCTGATCGTCAGCTCCCACGGCTCCGGCGGCGGCCAGGGCCCGGATCCGGTCGCCGTCCCCAGCCACCGGAGCCACGACCTCGTCGTGCAGGTGATCGGCCAGCAGTGGAGCTGGACGTATCGGTTCCCGGCCTACAACGGCGTCGAGACCGACCATCTCGAGCTGCCGAACAACTCCCCGATCGAGTTCCATGTCACGTCGCTCGACGTGACGCACTCCTTCTGGGCCTACCAGCTGGGCGTCAAGGCCGACGCCGTGCCGGGCGTGGACAACGTCGCCTTCGTCCACACTCGAGACCCCGGCAACTTCACGATCCGCTGCGCCGAGCTCTGCGGGCTCTGGCACGGGCACATGTTCCAGACCGGCAACGTCGTGTCGGCCGCCGCCTTCAAGAGCTGGGTCGGCTCGGAGCAGAAGGCGGAGGCTCCCAACTTGAGGTACCTACCGCGGTACGGGCGGTCCTACTTCCCGGTGCCGTTCAGGAGGGCGGGCTAGATGACTACCTACGCCGCTGAAAGGCCGCTGCAGCCTGCGTGGAGAGGGCTCATCGGCTTCAACATGATGACCGCCCTCGCGCTCGGCGCGGGCGGCTGGTTCCTGGGCGCCTGGATCGGCGGCCAGATGGCGGTCGGGAAGGACTACCTGCTCGCCACCGACCAGAACGACGTCGGCATCCTCATGGGCTACCTGTTCGGCCTGATCGGCTGGCTGGGCGGCCTCGGCTTCTTCAACTACCCGGTCTCGCGCCTGCTCGGCCGCCCTGCGAGCGTGCGCGAGAAAGAGTCAGGCGGCTGGGGTCGCTACTTCACCCTCTGCACCGACCACAAGGTGGTCGGCATCCAGTACTTCTTCGGCGTCGGCATCTTCTTCTTCATCGGCGGGCTGAACGCGATGCTGATGCGGACGGAGCTGCTGCGCCCCGTGGAGCGCGCCTGGCCGGCCGGCCAGTACCTGAGCCTGATGAGCCTGCACGGGACGATGATGATCATGATGACCTCGGCCTTCATCCTGGGGCCGTTCGGGAACTACTTCGTGCCGATCATGATCGGGGCCAGGCGGATGGCCTTCCCGCGCATCGAGGCCCTGACGTTCTGGCTCGTTCCGGCCGCGGGCCTGATCCTCCTGTCCGCGATCGCCTTCGGTGGGATCCCGACCGGCTGGACGGGCTACGCGCCGCTCGGCACCGAGGGACGCTCGGGGATGGACGCCTACATCTTCTCGTTCATGTTGATCGGGATCTCGCTGACCCTGACCGGGATCAACCTGCTGGCGACGATCCTGACCATGCGGGCGCCGGGCCTCACGTGGTCGCGGCTGCCGATCTTCGTCTGGGGCGTGCTCTCGACGTCGATCCTGATGGCGCTCGCGGCCCCCGTGCTGATCGCCGCCCTGTTGATGGAGCTGATGGACCGGGCGGCGAACACGACCTTCTACCTTGCGAGCGCGGGCGGCAGCCCGTACCTGTACGAG
>VAYE01000111.1 GCA_005883235.1 Actinomycetota bacterium | reverse complement strand
ACGCCGCTGACGGTCAACTTCGACGGCAGCGGCTCGAGCGACCGCGACGGCGACCCGATCACGTATTCCTGGGACCTGAACGGCGACGGGATCTACGGCGACTCGACGGCGCAGAAGCCGAGCTTCACCTACACGACGCCGGGCACCTACAACGTGCGGCTCCAGGTCACCGACAGCAAGGGCGCCTCGAGCGTCAGCGCGCCGATCACGATCAACGCAGGGAACAACCCGCCGGTCCCGACGATCACCACCCCGGCCTCGACGCTCACGTGGAAGGTCGGCGACCCGATCGCCTTCTCCGGGAGCGCCACCGACCAGGAGGACGGCACCGAGCCTGCCTCGCGGCTCAGCTGGACGATCATCCTGCACCACTGCTTCACGCCGACGAACTGCCACACGCACCTGATCCAGACGTTCAACGGCGTCGCGAGCGGTACGTTCAACGCGCCCGACCACGAGTACCCGTGCTGGCTCGAGATCCAGCTCACGGCGACCGACTCGACCGGCGCGACGGCGACGACGAGCGTGCGCCTCGACCCGCAGTTCATAAACCTGACCGTCGCCTCGAACCCGACCGGCGCGAACGTCGGCATCGACGAGATCGCCGGCGCGGCGCCGCTGACGAAGCAGGCGGTGATCGGAGCGACGAACTCGATCAGCGCGCCGTCCCCGCAGACGATCGGCGGCTCCACCTACGTCTTCTCGTCCTGGTCTGACGGCGGCGCGCAGACGCACAACATCGTCGCGCCGGCGACCGACACGACGTACACCGCAACCTACGTGCGGCAGACCTCCGGCACCTTCGGGACGACGATCCCCGGCTCGTCCGTCGACACGGCCTCCATCAACCTGAAGGAGGTCTCCCGCTACACGGCCGTCGCCTCGAACGTGACGAAGCTGACCGGCTACGTCTCCGGGCTCGGAGCGACGTCGGGGTCGCAGAAGATCAAGGCGGTCCTCTACGCCGACAACGGCTCCGGTCACCCGGGCGCGCTCCTCGGCGTCTCGAACGAGGTGACGATCACCGCCGGCGCGGCCTGGAACTGGGTCGACTTCACGTTCGCCTCGCCGGTCGCGGTCCAGGCCGGGACGGTCTGGATGGGCTACATCGCCTCGTCGACGAGCGACCTGACCCAGCTCCGGTACGACCCCTCGGCGAACGAGTTGAACTTCAACGTCAACTCGGGCGGGTACGCGGCCGGCCCCACCAATCCGTTCGGCACGCCCACGCTCTCCAACAAGCACTACTCGATCTACGCCACCTACACGACGTCGGGCAAGGCGGTCGCGCACATGACCGCGTCGCGCGGGTAGCGGCTACATGTGGACGGCATACGAGCCGTCGCTCAGCTTCAGCACGCGGTTGACGGTGCCGCCCGGGTACTTGGCGAGCGCGACGGCCTTGGCCTTGTTCGCCGCCGCCGCTCCGGTGATGATCGTCGCTGTCCCGGGACGCCAGTTCTGCGGGATCCGACCGACTAAAAAGAACGTGTGATCGTGGACGGCAAGCCCTAGTAGCGGCGGAAGCGGAGCGCGTACAGGTCGTCCGCCCGGATCTCGTCGGCACGCGCGACCAGGTCGTCGAGATCGTCGAGAACGTGGAGGAACCGTCCCGTCAGCGCGTCGGCGCGGCCCGTGGCGAGCTCGGCGACGAGCTCTCCCGCGAGCTCGGGGGCGAGCGCGTCCGTCCGCTCGCCGAGCTCGGGCAGGTAGCGGCGACCGGCCTCCGAGCGGATCACGTTCTCGACGAGCTCCGTGCGGACGAAGCCGGGCGAGACGGCGAAGACCGCGACGCCGCGCTCCTCGACCTCGCCGGCCAGCGAGTCGACGAACCGCAGGAGCGCCGCCCGTCCGCTCCCGTAGCCGGAGGACCACGGCCGGGGGACGTTCGCCGCGTAGCTCGAGACGACGACGATCCGGCCCGCGTCGCGCTCGACCATGCCGGGGAGCACCGCCCGCGCGCAGAGATACGCGCCGCGCACCGCGACCTCGACGTCGCGCCACCAGGCGTCGGCGTCGCCCTCCCACGCCGGGCCGACGTGGTCCCAGGTCCCGGCGCCGGCGACGAGGAGGGTCGGCGGGCCGAGCTCCCGGCCCGTTCGCTCGACGAGCGCTCCGACCTGCTCCGCGCGCGTCACGTCCGTCGGAACGGCAATCGCGCGCGAGAGGGCGGCGGCCACGGCCTCGATCTCGCTGATCGTGCGCGCCGCGACCGCGACGGCGGCGCCACGGGCGCCGAGCGCCTCGGCGACGGCACGGCCCACCCCGCGGCCGCCGCCCGTGACGATCGCGACCTGCCCGTCGAGATCTTGCATCGCCCCGCCTACACTAAGACCCTGGAACCCGTGCGGCTCACCCTTCCGGCCGAGGCCGACGCGGCCTCGGCGCCGACGTGCCGGCTCTGCGGTGCGGCGCTTCGGCACACCTTCGTCGACCTCGGCATGTCGCCGCTCTGCGAGAGCTTCCTCGCCGCCGACGAGCTCGACGGGATGGAGCCGTTCTACCCGCTCCACGTGCTCGTCTGCGGCGAGTGCCTGCTCGTGCAGCTCCAGGCCTACGTGGACGCGTCGGAGATCTTCCGCGAGTACGCCTACTTCTCGTCCTACTCGACGAGCTGGGTCGACCACGCGCGCACGTACGCGGAGCAGATGACCGACCGGCTCGGCCTCGACGGAGAGAGCCTCGTCGTCGAGCTCGCCTCGAACGACGGCTACCTGCTCCAGCACTTCGTCGCACACGGGATCCCGTCGCTCGGGATCGACCCGGCCGCGAACGTCGCCGAGGCGGCCCGTGCGCGCGGGGTCGAGACGCTCGTGGAGTTCTTCGACACGCGGCTCGCGTCAGAGCTCGCCGACGGCGGCCGCCGCGCCGACCTCATCGTCGCGAACAACGTGCTCGCGCAGGTGCCCTCGCTGAACGACTTCGTCGAGGGGATGCGGATCCTGCTCGCGCCGAGCGGGACGGCGACGATCGAGGTCCCCCACCTCGTCCGCCTCGTCGAGGGCCTCCAGTTCGACACGATCTACCACGAGCACTACTCGTACTTCTCGTTCCACACCCTCGTCGAGCTCTTCGGCCGCCACGAGCTCGAGGTGTTCGACGTCGAGGAGCTGCCCTCGCACGGAGGCTCGCTCCGCGTCTTCGTCCGGCACCCGCAGGGCGCGCCGGAGCCGGCGGTCGAGACGCTGCTCGCGGCCGAGCGGGACGCGGGCTACGCCGAGCTCGCCGGCTACGCGGGCTTCGGGGCGCGCGTCGCCGAGACGAAGTGGCGTCTGCTCGAGCTCCTGATCGGCCTGCGCCGCGACGGCGGGCGCATCGCGGGCTACGGTGCTCCCGGCAAGGGGAACACGCTGCTCAACTACTGCGGGATCCGCACCGATCTCCTCGACTACACCGTGGACCGCAACCCGCTCAAGCACGGCCGCTTCCTGCCCGGCACGCACATCCCGATCCATTCGCCGGAGCGGATCGCCGAGACGAAGCCCGACTACGTGCTGATCCTGCCCTGGAACCTGAAGCGCGAGATCGCCGCGCAGCTCGAGTACGTGCGCGACTGGGGCGGCCGGCTCGTCGTCCCGATCCCCGAGCCCGAGGTGCTGCCGTGAAGGTCGTCCTCTTCTGCGGCGGCCTGGGCCTGCGGATGCGCGAGGAGTCGACGCGCCTGCCGAAGCCGATGATCCCGCTCGGCGACCGGCCGATCCTGTGGCACATCATGAAGTACTACTCGAGCTTCGGCTGCCGCGACTTCGTGCTCTGCCTCGGCTACAAGGCCGAGGTGATCAAGCAGTACTTCCTCGACTACAACGAGGCGCTCACGAACGACTTCGTCCTCCGCGACGGCGGCAAGACGGTCGAGCTCCTCGGCAGCGACACCCACGACTGGTCGATGACCTTCGTGAATACGGGGCTCAACTCGACGATCGGGGAGCGGCTGAAGGCCGTCGAGCCGTACCTCGAGGGCGAGGAGGTCTTCCTCGCGACGTACGGCGACGGCCTCACCGACGCGCCGCTTCGCGACATGATCGACACGCTCACCGCGCGCGCCAAGACGGCGCTCTTCCTCTGCGTCCGGCCGACGCACCAGTTCCACGTCGTGTCGCTGCGGGACGGGAACGGCGTTGAGGCGATCCGCGACGTCGGCGACGCCGACCTCTGGATCAACGGCGGCTTCTTCGTCTTCCGGCGGGAGATCCTCGACCACCTCGGCCCCGGGGAGGACCTCGTCGGGCACGCGTTCCCCCGCCTGATCGCCGAGGACAAGGTGATCGCGTACCCGTACAAGGGCTTCTGGGCGCCGATGGACACCCTGAAGGACAAGCAGACCCTCGAGACGCTGCTCGAGTCGGGCGAGCCGCCGTGGGCGAGCCCGCGCGGCCTCGAGCGGCAGGACGCGACGCCGACCGGCTGATGCTCACCGCGTCGCTCGACCTGGAGCACGGGCCCGCTCGCGTGCTCGCGATCGGCTGCCACGCCGACGACATCGAGATCGGCTGCGGAGGCACGCTCCTCGCGCTCGCCGAGCGGCGGCCGGACGTCGAGGTCACGTGGCTCGTCCTGAGCGCGAACGGCACGCGGGGCGAGGAGGCACGCGCGAGCGCGGAGGCGTTCCTCTCCGGCCTCTCGACGCCGCCGCGCGTCCTGCTCGAGACGTTCCGGGACGGCTTCTTCCCCTACCTCGGCGGCGCGGTGAAGGACCGCTTCGAGGCCCTGAAGGACGAGGTCTCGCCGGAGCTCGTCTTCACGCACGTCGGGGTCGACCTGCACCAGGACCACCGGCTCGTCTCCGAGCTGACGTGGAACACTTTCCGCGACCACCTCATCCTCGAGTACGAGATCCCGAAGTACGACGCCGACCTGGCCGCCCCGAACGTGTACGTTCCGCTCGGTCCCGACGTCCTCCAGCGGAAGGTCGACCTCCTGCTCGAGCACTTCCCCTCGCAGCGCGGCAAGCACTGGTTCACCGAGGATCTCTTCCGCTCGCTCGCGCGCGTGCGCGGGATGGAGGCGAACTCGCCGACCCGCTTCGCCGAGGCGTTCCGATGCAGGAAGCTCGTTCTCGCGGGCTGAGCGCCGGGCTCGACCCGGTGGCCGCCGGCGCCGAGATCCTCGACCTCGCGCGGCGGCTCATGCCGCTGCCGCGGAGCCTCACCGGGGACGGCGTCCGGGAGACCCTCCGCGTCGTCGGCGAGCTCGTCCCGCTCGCCGTGCTACAGCCATCCGGTGCGGACGACCCTCACCGGGGCCGAGCTCGACGAGCGGCTCTACTCGCTGCCGGAGTTCCCGAACCGGATCCCCTACCGGACCGCGTACTGGGCCGACAGGTGGGGCTTCTGCGTCACCGAGGAGCAACGGCGCGCGATCCGCCCGGAAGAGGAGTACGAGGTCTGCGTCGACGCGCGGCTCGAGGACGGCCACCTCACCTATGCGGAGGCGCTGCTCCCCGGCGAGTCCGAGGACGAGGTGCTGCTCTCGACCTACGTCTGCCACCCGGCGCTCGCGAACGACAACGTGTCGGGGATCGCGCTCCTGGCGGTGCTCGGGAAGCGCCTCGTCGAGCGCCGGCTGCGCCGCTCCCACCGCCTGCTCTTCAGCCCGGGCACGCTCGGGCCGCTCGCCTGGCTCTCCCGCAACCTCGAGCACCTCGACCGCATCCGCGCCGGCCTCGTCGTCGCCTGCGTCGGCGACCCCGGCGCGCTGCGGTACAAGCGCAGCCGCGCCGGCGAGACTGCGGTCGACCGCGCCGCCGCGTACGTGCTGCGCGGCCGGCCGGGCTCGATGGTCGAGGACTTCGTGCCGTGGGGCGGCGACGAGCGGCAGTTCTGCTCGCCCGGCTTCGACCTGCCGGTGGGCGCGCTCACGCGGACGCCGCACGGGCTCTTCCCGGAGTACCACTCGTCCGCGGACGACCTCGACCTCATCGACGCGGAGAGCCTCGGCGACTCGCTCGCCGCGACGCTCGAGATCCTCGACGTCCTCGAGCGCGACCGCGTCTATGCGTCCCGCAATCCCTACGGCGAGCCACAGCTCGGCCGGCGCGGCCTGTACCGACCTACCCTTCGCGGTCGTGGCGAGCGCCGCTTCCGCGCTCCTCGACGCCGACCTCCTCGAGGAGCAGTCGTGAAGGTGCTCGTCACGGGCCATCACGGCTACATCGGCTCGGTCGTCGCGCCGATGGTCGCCGAGGCGGGCCACGAGGTCGTCGGGCTCGACACGTTCTTCTACCGCGGCTGCGATTTCGGCTCCGACCTTGCGCCGGTAGACGAGCTGCGCCTCGACGTCCGCGACGTGACCCCGGCCGACCTGGCCGGCTTCGACGCCGTCGTCCACCTTGCCGCGCTCTCGAACGACCCGCTCGGCGATATGAACGCGTCGTGGACCTACGACGTGAACTACGAAGGCACGCTGCACCTCGCCCGCGTCGCGAAGGAGGCGGGCGTCGCGCGCTTCGTCTTCTCTTCGTCGTGCAGCATGTACGGCGCCTCCGGCCGCGACGACGCGCTCGACGAGGACGCCCCGCTGCGCCCGCTCACGCCCTACGCGGAGTCGAAGGTGCGCTCCGAGGAGGGCCTGGTCGGGCTCGCCGACTCCGGCTTCTCCCCCGTCTCGCTGCGCAACGCGACGGCATACGGCGTCTCGCCGCGCCTCCGGCTCGACGTCGTCCTCAACAACCTCGTCGGCTGGGCGTTCACGACCGGCCGGATCCGGCTCCTCTCCGACGGCAGCTCCTGGCGGCCGATCGTCCACGTCCAAGACGCCGGCCGCGCCGTCCTCGGGGCGCTCGCGGCGCCGCGGGAGACGATCCACGCCCAGGCGTTCAACGTCGGCGCCTCGAGCGAGAACTACCAGATCCGCGACCTCGCGGCCCTCGTCCACGAGGAGCTACCGGAGTGCGAGGTCGAGCTCGCCGAAGGCGCAGTCGCCGATCCGCGGAGCTACCGCGTCGACTTCCACCGCTTCGAGCGCGCCTTCCCCGAGCACCAGCCGGAATGGGACGCGAGGAGAGGAACGGCGGAGCTCGCGGCCGCCTACCGTGCGGCCGGCCTCACGTGGGACGACTTCGACGGGGCGCGCTACACGCGGCTCAAGCAGCTTCAGCGCCTGCTCGACGAGGGTCGGCTCGACGCCGACCTCCGCTGGCGCGAGGCCGCGTGATCCTCACGGAGACGGCTCTCCCGGGCGTCTACATCGTCGACGTCGAGCCGCACCCCGACGAGCGGGGCTTCTTCGCGCGGGTCTGGGACGGCGAGGCCCTCGCGGCCGAAGGCCTCGACGCGCGCGTCTCGCAGTCGAGCATCGCCTTCAACCACAAGGCGGGGACGCTCCGCGGCCTCCACTTCCAGCGTCCCCCCCACGCCGAGACGAAGCTCGTCCGCTGCACCCGGGGCGCGATCTACGACGTGGTCGTGGACATCCGCCCCGACTCGGACACGTACCTCCGGTGGCTGGGCGTCGAGCTCAGCGAAGAGAACCGGCGGACGCTCTACGTTCCCGAGGGCTTCGCGCACGGCTACCAAACGCTCGTCGACGCGACGGAGGTCTGGTACAAGATGTCGGTCCGGTACGCGCCCGACAGCGCGAGCGGCCTGCGCTGGAACGACCCGCGCCTCGCGATCGAGTGGCCCGATCCTCCAGCCGGAGGGCGCGTGATCTCGGCGAAGGACGAGGCCTGGCCGGATCTGTCTAGCTGACGAGCGCGGGCGCGAGGAGCGGCGCCTTGCCGAGGGAGGCTCGGGTCCGGAAGGCGACGTAGCGCGGGAGCTCGGCCGTGGGCCGGCCCCTCGCCAGGCGCCCCAGCTGGTGCCTGGCGGCGCGGCGGAGCGCCGACCGCCGGAGGGCCACCAGCCGCGACCGCTCGTCGGGCGTCAGGTCGGGGATCGCCAGGAGCCCCTCGAGGAGCCAGGGCTGGTCGAACCAATCGCGCTGCACGCGCGCGTTCCGCGCCGTTCCCGACTCGCCGTGGTGCCGGTACACCGAGAGGACGTGGTCGACGAAGCCGACGCGGCAGCTGGCCATGATCCGCGCCCAGAGCTCGAGGTCGGCGATCTGGAACAGCCGCTCGTTCAGCAGGCCGACGTGCTCGAGGGCGCCTCTCGTG
>VAYE01000198.1 GCA_005883235.1 Actinomycetota bacterium | reverse complement strand
CGGGCACGCGGTCGCCGCGGTCGCGGCGGACTCCTACGAGGAGGCGCGCGCAGCGCTCCAGCTCGGCAGGCCGGAGTGGGAGGCTCTCGAGCCACTGGTCGACGCCGACGAGGCGGTGCGTCGCGGGTCCCTGATCCAGGAGGCCCGCCGGTACGAGCGCGGCGACCTCGACCGGGGCCTGGCCGAGGCGGACGCCGTCGTCGAGGCCGAGTACCGGACGCAGACCGTCCTCCACAACCCGCTCGAGACCCACCAGTCGGTGTGCACGTGGGAGGGCGAGACGCTCGTCGTCTACACGCGCCGAGCTCTCGCGGCAGACCGGCCGGCCCGTCCGCTGCGCCTTGACGCGGCGCGAGGAGAACCTCGCGGGCGGGAACCGGAACGCCACGATCCAGCGGCTCAAGATCGGCGCGCGCTCCGACGGCACGCTCACCGCTCTCGGCGGCGAGTTCGTCGCGGCCGTAGGCTGGTCGGGCTGGCTGGGCCCGACTGCGGGCCCGACGCAGATGCTCTACGCGTGCGACAACGTGCGCACGATCGAGCACGGGGCGAAGCTCAACCTGCCGCCGATGGCCGCCTTCCGCGCTCCGGGCTTCGTGGAGGGAACCTTCGGGCTCGAGTGCCTCCTCGACGAGCTCGCGGCCAAGCTCGAGCTCGACCCGCTCGAGCTGAGGCGGCGCAATCACGCCGACACCGATCTCACGGACGACCGCCCGTACTCCTCGAAGAACCTGATGGAGTGCTACCGGCGCGCGGAGGCGCACTGGGAGCGGCGGAGCGAGGTTCGCGCCCGCTCCGAGGGGCCGTGGAAGCGCGGCGTCGGGATGGCGAGCCAGATCTGGTACGGCGCCGGCGGGCCGCCGTCGTACGCCTGGATCCGCGTCGGCTCCGACGGCCGCGCGGTCGTCGTGACGGCGATGCAGGACATCGGCACCGGCACCCGGACGGCGATGGCGCAGATCGCGGCCGAGGAGCTCGGGGTTCCGCTCGACCGGGTGACTGTCGAGCTCGGCGACACCGCCCGCGGCCCGTTCGCCACCCTCTCCGCCGGCTCCTCGACCACGCCGTCGATGGGACCCGCCGTCCGTGCGGCCGCGGCCGACGCGAAGCGGCAGATCGTCGAGATCGCCGCCCAGCGCTACCACCTCGAGGAGCGCATCCTCGACGTGAAGGACGGCAACGTCGTCTCGGCCGACGGCGGGTCGTGGCCGCTCGAGGACGTCACGGGCCTGCTCGAGGACGCGCAGATCCTCGGCAAGGGCGCGCGCGGCCCGAACCCGACCGGCATGCGAGTGCTCACCTTCGGCGCCCAGGTCGCGGAGGTGGCGGTGGACGTCGAGACCGGCGAGGTGCGGGTCGAGCGCGTGGCGGCCATCCACGACGTCGGCCGGATCATCAACCCGCTCGGCGCCTCGAGTCAGATCGAGGGCGGGATCATCCAGGCGATCGGCCACGCGCTCTCGGAAGAGCGGCTCGACCACCCCGGCACCGGCCTCGTGCTGACGCAGACGCTCGACGCCTACAAGATGCCCACGTTCGCCGACGTGCCCGAGATCGTCACCGAGCTCGTCGACGTCCCGGACGAGCACCTGACGAACCTCGGCTCCAAGGGCCTCGGCGAGCCGCCGATCATCCCGACCGCCGCGGCGATCGCGAACGCGATCCGCGACGCGACCGGCGCGGACGTCCGGTCGCTCCCGATCACGCGCGACGAGCTGCTGCGGGCACTCGAGGCGGCGCGCGAGAAGGAGCGGCGTGAAGCTCCTGCGCCCGCCTAGCGCCGAAGCCGCGGTCGCGGCCCTCGGCAACGGCTCCGTCGCGCTCGCCGGGGGCACCGACCTCGTGCCGCTCCTCCGGGACGGAATCGTCCGGGCCGAGACGCTCGTCCATGTTGCGGACGCGGTTCCACGCGGCATCGACGGGACGCGCATCGGCGCCGGGACGACGCTCGCCGAGCTGGAGGTCGACCCGCAGATCCCGGCCGCACTGCGCGAGGCCTGCGCGCAGGCCGCCTCGCCTCAGCTCCGCTCGATGGGCACGATCGGCGGCAACCTCCGGCAGGCGACGCGCTGCTGGTACTGGCGGCTCAAATACCCGTGCTGGCTCCACGGCGGCGAGGTCTGCCACGCCAAGGCCGGTCAGCATCGTGAGCACGCGATCCTCGGCAACGAGCGCTGCGCCTCGGCCCATCCTTCCGATCCGGCCGCGGCCCTGCTCGCCCTCGGCGCGCGCGTCCGCACCGACCGGCGGGAACTCGCGATCGCCGAGCTCTACCGCCTGCCGACCGCTGAGAACCGCGACGTCGTGGCTCTCGAGCCCGACGAGCTCGTGCTCGAGCTCGACGTCCCGACGCCCGACTCCAGCGTCTACTTGAAGGCGATGGAGCGGCGGAAGTGGTCGTTCCCGCTCGTCGGCGTCGCGGCCGCCCGGTTCGGGGAGCGCGTCTCCTACGGCCTCGCCGGCGTGGCCCCGATTCCGTGGGCGCTCGACTCGCCCGAGGAGCTCGATCGCGCCACTCCCCTCGCCGCCACGGAGTACAAGGTGGAGATCGCACGCACGCTCCTTCGACGCGCGGTCCAAGCGCTATAGCGGCTGGGTAGGATCCCGCGGCTCGTGCGCTCTCGCCTGCTCGCTCTCGCCGTCGTCGCCGCCTGTGCGGCCGCGCTCGCGACCGCCCTGCTCGGGACGGCGAACGCCGGGCCGAGCACCGCCGCCATTCGCTCGGGAAGCGCTCCCCCGGTCGGGAGCGCCTGCCCCGTGCCGGGCCGCTACCGCGGGGCCTTCGAGCTCGCGGCGCGCGAGACGGCCCTCCCGCTTCCGCTGCTGGTGGCCGTGGCGCGCGTCGAGTCGCGGGTCGACCAGGCCGCCCATTCGGGCCGGGGCGCGCGGGGGATCCTGCAGGTGCTCCCGTCGACAGCCGCGGCGCTCGGCCTCGATGCGTCCAGCCCGCGGACGAACATCCTCGCCGGGGCGCGCTACCTGCGGCAGCTCCTCGACCGGTTCGACTCTCCGGACCTCGCCCTCGCGGCCTACAACGCCGGCCCCGCCGCCGTTCAGCGCTCCGGCGGCGCGCCGAGCGCGGAGACGATCTCCTACGTGGCGAACGTCACCGCCACGTGGCGCGCCCTCCGCGGCTGCCGCTGATCGGGGCGATCGTCCTCGCCGCCGGCGCGTCGACCCGCTTCGGCTCCCCCAAGCAGCAGCTTCTCCTCCCTGAGGTGCTCGAGCGGGTGCGCGAGAGCTCTGTGGACGACGTCGTCGTCGTGCTCGGCGCGCACGACGTCGACACCGATGCGCGCGTCGTCCGCTGTCCTGAGTGGGAGCGCGGCCCCGGCGCCTCGCTCCGCTGCGGCCTCGAGTCGCTGGGACCGGACACCGAGGCGGCGGTCGTCGTCCTGGCGACGAGGGCGCCCGGGGACTACCGGCGCGACTCGTACCATGTGACGATCTCGGGACTCCAGGAGACGTCGATCTCGCCGATGAGGTTCCAAGCAGGCTGAGAACGCCGCCGCGCAGTGACCCTTCCCCTGGAGACCCCCACCGAGGAGACGACCGCTAGCTCGCCGCTCGCGGCGACGCGCCTGCGGCGCCGGCTGACGATCGAGCAAGCGGCGCGCCACTCCGGCCTCACGGCCGAGGAGATCGGCTGGCTCGAAGAGGGACGCCTCTACCGCTTTCCGTCGAGCGACGAGGCGATCACGGCGGCGATGCTCTACACCTCCGCGCTCGGTATCGAGCTCGCCGAGGCGCGGGAGCTCGCGGGCCTGCCGCCGCCCGAGGACGAGCCCGGACGGGGTCGGATCCGTCGGCTCGCCGTCTTCGCAGCACTCGCGGCCGCCGTGGCGGGCCTCGTCGCGGTGATTCTGGTTACGGGCGCCGGCCGTCACGGCCCGGGTCGGAGCGCCAACACGCGACCCGCTGCCCCGCTCCCGCCGGCGTGGAAGATCCGCGTCGACGTCCTGAACGGCGCCGGTGACATCAACTGGACGCGCCGCGTAGCGAGCAGGATCGGCGCGCTCGGCTATCGCCTCGGGCGGGTCGGACGGGCCAATCGGTTCGACTACCCGCGTACGGCCGTCTACTACGAGCCCGGCGGCCAGCCGCTCGCGGTGCGCCTGGCACGGACGCTCGGAACCGTGACCGCGCCGTTGCCGGGCGGATCGAACCCACGCCGGCTCGTCGTGATCGTCGGCCCGCAGCGCGGGCCCGGCTAAGCCCTAGCTAGAGAAGGGGCGTCCGGAGTGCCGCGAGTCGCGCCTTGAGCTCGGGCGCCATCTCCTCGACTGCGGCCTGCCGGACGAACCGGCGTAGGTGCTCCTCGAAGCGGTAACGCTTACGGCAGTACGAGCACCGGGAGAGATGCAGCTCGGCGCTCGCGCGCTCCGACTCGTTCAGCTCGCGGTCGAGGAACGGCTGCAGCACCTCCTCGCACCTCGCGCACGGATCGTCGGCAAAGCTCGTCATGCGGCCCCCACCGCCTCGTCTGCGAGCTCCTTCTTCAGGACGCGCCGGCCGCGATGGAGACGCGACATGACCGTCCCGATCGGGATGTCGAGGATCTGCGCCGCGTCCGCGTAGCTGAAGTCACCGATGTCGACGAGGACGACGACGTCGCGAAAATCGTGCGGCACGGCCGACAGCGCCGAGACGACCGAGTCCTGGGAGAGCCTGTCCACCACGCGCTCCTCGTCCGAGTTGTCCGGAGCGGACTCCTCGAGCCTGTTGTACAGGAAATAGTCGCCCTCCTCCAGGGGTTCCATCCCCGGAGTCCTCTGCAACCGACGGCCCCGGTCGATGTTCAGGTTCGTGAGGATGCGAAGCAGCCATGCGCGGAGATTGGTGCCGGGGCGGAAGGACCGCCAGCTCCGGAACGCCCGTGCGTACGCCTCCTGCATCAGGTCCTCGGCCTCCTCGCGGGAACCGACGAGGTGTCGCGCGACCCGGTAGACCTGGTCGGCGAGAGCAAGCGCATCCTCTTCGAATCGCACACGGTCACGTGCCTCCGTTGCCAGTCTGCGCGCCTCGGTGTCCGGCGTGGTCTCGCTCATCGCGGCCACCCTAGCAGCGCCTTCTTTCGTCCGAGTGGGAACGCTGAGAGCCCCTCCGCTATTCCGGAAAGGGGGTTTGTGCAGCCCTTCCGAGGGGATACGTCAGGCTCGTGGAAGGCTACGAAGTCATCACGAGCGACGAGTCCAGGCTAGGCCACGTCGCCGGCACGATCGGCGACAACCTCGTCGTCGAGCACGGGACGATCCGGAAGACGAAGCACGCCGTGCCGAAGACGTTCGCCCACGTCGACGACGGCGAGAAGACGGTCCGGCTCTCGGTGTCGAAGGAGATCGTGGAGACGGCTCCGAAGGTGGACGGCGAGAAGCTCGACGAGCAGGCCGTGGCCGAGCACTACGGCCTCGCGTCCGCCTACGAGGCGCCCGAGACCCTGGGCGCGGGCGAGGTGCTCCCGGACGATCCGGCCCGGACGGCCGAGGACGACGCGCTGCGGGCGGGGATCCCCACCGCCGAGCAGGAGCGGCTGCGGGTCATGAAGGAGGACGACCCCGCGACGCAGCAGGAGTCACCAGGGCTCCTCGGCGACAGGAATCCGCGAAACTAGACCTCGCGGAAGCCCGCGCGCGCCAGGGCTGCGAGCAGCGTCTCACGGTCGGTGCGCTCGTCGTCCCACCCGAGGACGACCTGTCCCATCAGGTTCGCGTTCGCGAGCTCGAGCCCGTCCTGGCCGCGAAGCGCACCCGCCAGGCGGCCGACGCAGCGCTCGCAGCGGATGCCGCTGACCTGAATGGTTTCGGTCTGGAGCGCCATCGCCGTCAGGCTACCGTCCGCGCCGCGAGATCGGCGCAGACCGCCCGCAGGCCTTCGGCGCGACCGATCTCGAGCTGTCGCGCAGCCTCCGGCTCGCCCAGCTCCGCCGGAGCGGAGCCGAGCCGTTCGTAGAGCTCCGCGGCAAGGTCGCGTGCCGGCAGAGCGGGCTCGCCGTCGGGGTGAATCAGCTCCGCCTCCATCCCGAAGCGAAGCGCCGCCCAGCGGTTCTGCTGGTAGTCGCCGCGGCGCCCGGGGTCGTAGGCCGGCGGCGGCTCGCGCACGATCCTCGCGACGAGCTGCTGGATGAGCCCGACGAACGCCCCGGTTCGGGCGAGAGCCGTCGGCTGGTCCGGCATCCGCACCTCGAGGGTGCCGAAGCGCGGGTGCGGCCGCACGTCCCACCAGAGGCGCGTGTAGTCGGCCGTGACGCCGAGCCGCACGAGTCGCTCGACCCACGACTCCCAGTCGGCGTACGAGCGGAAGGCGGGCGGAGCGCCGCTTCGGGGCAGCTCGGCGAGAATCGCCGCGCGGTTCGAGAGCAGGCCGGTCTCCACGCCGCCCAGGTACGGCGAGTTCACGGACAGGGCCAGCACGAGCGGCAACCAGGGCAAGACACCTTCGAGCGCGTGGAAGCACGCCTCGCCGGACTCGACGCCCACGTGGACGTGCAGCCCGCTCACCCCCTGACGGCGGGCGGAGGCGCCGACGTAGGCGATCATCTCCAGGTAGCGCGGCTCCTGCACGACGGGGAGCTCCTCCGGCGGCGTCACGGGATGCGATCCGGCCGCCGCGATGCGCAGGCCGTTGCGGCGCGCGATCGCGACGGCGGCCGCGCGCAGCTCGGCGAGGGCAGAGACGGCCTCTTCGGCGGTCGCGCAGACGTTCGTGTTCAGCTCGACGACCGACGCGTGGAGCTCGGTCTTGAGCGTGCCGGGAAGGTCGAGCCCTTCCGACTCGCGCACGAGGACCTCGACCGCGCCGACCGGCTCGAGGCTCTCCTCGTCGAGGATCATGATCTCCTCCTCGACGCCGACCGAGAAGGGCGTGCTCTCCCCGAACCTGCTCTCGATCAACGGGCGCGGACGCCGTGCACGGGGCGGCCGGCGGCCTCCCAGGCGTAGTAGGAAGCGCTCGCCCCGAACGACGGCTCGTAGCCCACGATCCGCGGGTTCCGGCCGACGTCCTTTGCGCGCTGCGCGTGCCAGAGGAGGTTCGGGTCGTCGCGCTCCTCCCAGACGAGGACGAGGTGGGCCGCGGTCATGAAGTCCGCGACGAACGTGCAGCCCGACGCGGGACACGGAAACGGATCGGTGCGGACGCAGAACCAGCCGGAGTAGTCGTCGCCGCCCTCGTCGGTCCAGAGCTCTTCGTCCTCGGCGAGCTCGTCCTCTTCGAGCAGCAGGCGGCCGGGCTCGATCGGCGACTCCACGCGGCGACTGTAGCGTGGCGCCCACGATGGGACGCCGGATCGCGGTCGTCGGGGCGAGCGGAAACGGGAAGACGGCCGTGGCGCGCCTCCTCGCCGCGCGCCTCGGCGTGCCGCACGTCGAGCTCGACGCTCTCCACCACGGCCCGAGCTGGTCAGCGCCGAGCGCGGAGGAGTTCCGCGGACGAGTCGAGCCGTACGCGGAGGCCGACGGGTGGGTGATCGACGGCGACTACTCGAGCAAGCTCGGCGACCTCGTGTTGGAACGCGCGGACACCGTCGTCTGGCTCGACCAGCCGTTGCCGCTCATCCTCTGGCGCCTCTGGCTACGGACGTACCGCAGGATCCGCCGTCGCGAAGAGCTCTGGAGCGGAAACGTCGAAACCTGGCGAGGCGCGTTCGTCGGTCGCGAGTCGCTGTTCGTCTGGACGATCCGCGGCTACTTCAGGAAGCGGCGCACGTTCCCGCCGCGCTTCGCGCGCCATCCTCAGCTTCGCGTGGTCCGCCTCCGCTCGCCGCGGCAGGTCAGGCGTTGGCTCGCCGACGCTACAGAGTGATCCGTCTGAACCGACCAGTCGAACCGCTGTGCTGGAGCTACGAAGTGAACCGGAGGCCCCGGGCAGGCGGGCGGGACCTCCGGCTCGTGCTTCCGCAGGCCGCGCTGGCTTGCGCACGAGCGGAAGCGGGCCCCCAGGGGATGGGGCCGTTCGGGGCGGCATGCTCAGGGGAGAGGCTCATTGCCGCCCAAGCTGGATTGCGAGGGTCATCTTCTTGGTGCCGCGATAGATCTCGAGCTGCATCGTGTCGCCGGGCTTCTTGGCGGCGATCACGTCGCGCAGGCGCCCCAGCGAGCCGATCGTCTCGCCGTCGGCCTTCACGATCAGGTCGCCGCCGATCGGCCAGCTCTCGCCGGCGACGACGGCCTGGGTCGTCGCCCCGTGGAGCCCGGCCTTCGCGGCGCCGCTCCCCGCCTTCACCGTGGCGACCAGGACGCCGTGCGAGACCGGGAAGTGGAAGAGGTTCGCGACCTGCGCGTCGATCGCCTGGCCCTGGATCCCGAGCGACGCGTGCTCGACGGCGCCGTTCTTGATCAGCTGCGCGACGACCGTGCGGACGGTGTTGATCGGAATCGCGAAGCCGACGCCGACGTTGCCGCCGCTGCCGTCGGTCGAGCCGGTCTCGATCTGCGCGTTGACGCCGATCACCCTGCCGTTCGCATTCAGGAGCGGTCCGCCGGAGTTGCCGTGGTTGATCGCGGCGTCGGTCTGGATGACGTGGTCGATCGCGTAGCTGTTCGGCGCCTGGATCTCACGCTGGAGCGCGCTCACGATCCCGGCCGTCACCGAGCGGTCGAGCCCGAACGGATTGCCGATCGCGACCACGGAGTCGCCGACGCGAACCGTGTCGGAGTCGCCGAGGGCGAGCGGGGTAAGGGCGCGTGAGCGCGCATCCACCTTCAGGACGGCGATGTCGGTCCCGGGATCCTTGCCGACGACCCGCGCCTTCATGCTGTCGTGGTTCGAGAAGCTGACCTCGACGGACTTGGCTCCCGCGATCACGTGGTAGTTCGTGACGATGTGGCCGCCCTTGTCGAGGACGAAGCCTGAGCCGAGCGCCCGCTGCGTCTGCTGCTGCGGGAAGCCGGGGATCTGGAAGCCGAACGGGTTGCTGTTGTTGTCGACCTTCACCACGCTGGTCGAGGTGACCTGGACGACACCCGGCGCGGCGCTCCGGTAGATCTGGTTGATGGAGAGCGGCCGACCCGTTCTGAATGCGGCGGGGGCCGACGAGGCGCCGCTCGAGACGATCTCGCGCACCGTCGTCGTGTGGCCGTCCAGGCCTGCAAAGACAGCGACGCCGCCGAGCGTGACACCGGCGCCGACGATGGCCGCGGCGACGAGCTCGGCGGCTCGCCTGAGGATGCTGGAGTCCATCGACCGGCGTTATAGCCCAGTCCCGGTTGGGCGTTCGTTGCGAGGCCGTTGAGCTTGCGTTAAGGCTGCGCGCAGGCGGAGCGTTCACGCGGTTTCGGGCCTTCCTATTGGGGGATGCAACGGGCGGAGGCACAAACATCGGAGGGCGATAGATGGCCAAGCTGNGCCGCGCGTAAGCGGGCCGGTCTTCCACGGGATCGACTACTCGGTCAAGCGGATCTTCGCGAGCGACAAGGGCTCGCTGATCACCCTCGCCTCGGCGCTCGTGCTCTGGCACATGACCGCCGCCGTCGCGACGGTGATGGAGACGCTGAACCGAATCCACGAGGTCGAGGACAAGCGGCGGTGGCGGAAGCTTCTCGTCGCGCTCGCGCTCGCGGCGGCGACGTCGCTCTGCCTGGTCGGCGCATTCCTGATCGTGCTGGTCGCGCCGAAGGCGGGCTCGGGCTCCGGAGCGGTGCACTTCCTGCTCGGGGTCGGACGCTGGCTGATCGCCGCCGCGCTCCTCATGCTGGCGATTGCGCTCCTCGTGCGCTACGCGCCGGCCGAGCACCCTCGCCCGCGCTGGGCGAGCGCAGGCTCGATCGCGATCGTCGCCGCGTGGATCGTCCTCTCGCTCGTCTTCCGCGTCTGGATGACGAGCCTGTCCAACTTCAAGAACGGGATCGGCCTGTTGACGGGGTTCCTCGTTCTCGGCGCCTACCTCTATCTGTCCGTGTTCGTTTTCATCCTCGGAGTCCAGCTCGACGAGCTCCTTCGGAACCGTCAGGAGAGAGGCTGACGGTGGCCGCGTTTCGCGCCGCCGCCCACGAGAGAGAAGAACACCCGAACCGAGGCGCAGGCGAAAGGACGGTGCCGAATGGCGGAGCTCGTCGCTGACTACGTCCTCAACCGGCTGACGGAGTGGGGCGTTCACAGGATCTACGGCTACCCGGGTGACGGGATCAACGCGTTCCTGGGCGCCTTCGACCGAGCGGACGGCGACCCCGAGTTCATCCAGGTTCGGCACGAGGAGATGGCGGCGTTCATGGCCTGTGGCCACGCGAAGTTCACGGGGGAGGTCGGGGTCTGCATCGCGACCTCGGGCCCGGGTGCGATCCACCTGCTGAACGGCCTCTACGACGCCAAGCTCGACCACCAGCCTGTCGTCGCGATCGTCGGGCAGCAGGCGATGCCGTCGCTCGGCGGCAACTACCAGCAGGAGGTCGACCTCACCACCCTGTTCAAGGACGTCGCGCACGAGTTCGTCCACATGGCGACCGACCCAGCACAGGTCCGACACCTCGTCGACCGAGCGGTGCGCATCGCCCTCGCGGAGCGCACGGTCACGTGCATCGTCGTCCCGAACGACCTGGCCTCGGAGAAGGCCGTCGAGGCTCCCCCGCACGAGCACGGCACGGTTCACTCGGGGCTCGGCTACTCGCGGCCGAAGGTCGTGCCCGAGGACGGCGACCTCGAACGGGCGGCCACGGTCCTCAACGAGAGCGAGAAGGTCGCGATGCTGATCGGCCAGGGCGCGCTGCACGCGGGCGACGAGGTCGTCCAGGTCGCGGAGACCCTCGGCGCCGGTGTCGCGAAGGCGCTCCTCGGCAAGGCTGCCCTGCCCGACGACCTGCCGTTCGTGACCGGCGCGATCGGCCTCCTCGGAACGAAGCCGAGCTGGGACCTGATGATGGGCTGCGACGCCTTCCTCATGGTCGGGTCGAGCTTCCCCTACTCGGAGTTCCTGCCCGAGGAAGGCAAGGCGCGCGGCGTCCAGATCGACATCGACGGCCGCATGGTCGGGATCCGCTATCCGATGGAGGTCAACCTCGTCGGCGACGCCAAGGAGACCCTGAAGGCGCTGCTCCCGAGGCTCGAGCGCAAGGAGGAGCGCTCCTGGCGCGAGGAGATCGAGGAGGGCATCCGCGACTGGTGGAAGCTGATGGAGGAGCGGGCGCTGCTCGACGCCGACCCGATCAACCCGCAGCGGGTCTTCTGGGAGCTCTCGCAGCGGCTCCCTGACGGCGCGATCCTGACCGCGGACTCGGGCTCGGCCGCGAACTGGTACGCGCGCGACATCAAGCTCCGCAAGGGGATGATGGCGTCCCTCTCCGGCACGCTCGCGACGATGGGGCCCGGCGTCCCGTATGCGATCGCGGCGAAGTTCGCGTATCCCGAGCGACCCGTTTTCGCGCTCGTCGGCGACGGCGCCTTCCAGATGAACGGGATGAACGAGCTGATCACGATCGCGAAGTACCGCGACCGCTGGAGCGACCAGCGCCTGATCGTCCTCGTGCTCCACAACGACGACCTGAACCAGGTGACGTGGGAGCAGCGGGCGATGGAGGGCGACCCAAAGTACGAGGCCTCGCAGGTGCTGCCCGATTTCCCGTACGCGCGCTACGCCGAGCTCGTCGGCCTGAAGGGGATCCGCGTCGACGACCCGGACCAGATCGGTCCTGCCTGGGACGAGGCGCTCGCCGCCGACCGGCCGGTGCTGGTCGAGGCGATCACGGATCCGGAGGTTCCTCCGCTGCCGCCGCACATCACCTTCGAAGAGGCGCGCTACTTCATGAAGGCGATCGTCGGCGGCGATCCCGACCGCGGCGCGTTCATCAAGCAGTCGCTCAAGCAGAAGATCGAAGAGTTCGTTCCGGGCCGGTGAGCGCAACGGTCCTCCGGCAGGGCACGGGGGCGCGCGTCGAGAGCGTCGACGTGTCCGCGTACACCGTCCCGACCGACGAGCCCGAGTCGGACGGGACGGCCGAATGGGACTCGACGACGATCGTCGTCGTCGAGCTGCGCGCCTCCGGGAAGACGGGCCTCGGCTACAGCTATGCCCCGGCTGCCGCCGGGAAGCTCGTCGAGGAGAAGCTGGCCGAGGTCGTCAAGGGCCGCGACGCCTTCGCGATCGCCGAGGCCTGGGAGGCGATGGGAGTCGCGCTCCGGAACGCGGGCCGGCCGGGGATCGGGTTCTGCGCGCTGTCGGCCGTCGACCTCGCGCTCTGGGATTTGAAAGCGCGGCTCCTCGAGCTGCCGCTCGTCGATCTCGTCGGACGGGCCCGCGACGAGGCACTCATCTACGGCAGCGGCGGCTTCACCTCGTACACGCTCGACCGGCTCCGTGAGCAACTCGAGGGCTGGGTCGGACAGGGGATCCCGCGGGTGAAGATCAAGGTCTCGCGCGAGCCCGCGCGCGACGCGGAGCGCCTCGACACGGCGCGGCAGGCGATCGGCGACGAGACGGAGCTCTACGTCGACTCGAACGGCGGGCTCGAGCGCAAGCAGGCCCTGGCTTGGGCCGTGCGCTTCCGGCGCGAGTGGGGCGTCGCCTGGTACGAGGAGCCGGTCAGCTCGGCCGATCTCGAGGGCCTGCGGCTCCTGCGCGACCGCGCGCCCGCCGGGCTCGAGATCGCCGCCGGCGAGTACGCGTACGTGCCGGCCGACTTCCGCAACCTCGTCGCCGGCGGCTGCGTCGACTGCCTTCAGGCCGACGTGACGCGCTGCGGCGGGATCACCGGCTTCCTGCGGGCGGGGGCGCTCGCAGCCGCGTTCGACCTCGACCTCTCCGCGCACTGCGCGCCCGCGGCGAGCCTGGCCGCCTGCTGCGCGGTGCCGCGCTTCCGCCACCTCGAGTACTTCCACGACCACGTGCGCCTCGAGCCCATGCTCTTCGACGGCGCGCCCGAGCCCGACGGCGGTGCGCTCAGGCCTGACCGGTCGCGGCCCGGCAACGGTCTCGAGCTCCGGCGCGTGGACGCCGCCCGCTTCGCCGCGTGATGCGAGTTCCAACCTATCCCGACCGCCGCTTCGCGTCTCCGCCGACAGCGTTCGAGGAGGTCGACGTGCGGGGGCTGGAGCACGACCTCGAACGGGCCGTCGAAGGGGAGGTGCGCTTCAAGCCCGGTGATCGCGTGCTCTACACGACCGGCGGCTCGAACTACCGTCAGGTGCCGATCGGGATCGTCATCCCCCGGACGACGGACGACGTCGTCGAGACGGTCAGGCTCTGCCGCGAGTACCGCGCTCCCGTGCTCCCTCACGGCGCCGGCACGAGCCTCGCCGGCCAGAGCTCGAACGTCGCGGTGGTGATCGACTTCTCGAAGTACCTGAACCAGATCGTCGAGATCGATGCGGGGCGGCGCCTCGCGCGCGTGCAACCAGGGCTGATCCTCGACCACCTGCGCAAGCCGGCCGAGCAGGAGCACCGGCTCACCTTCGGGCCCGATCCGTCGACCCACGACCATTGCACCTTCGGCGGCATGATCGGCAACAACTCGTGCGGCGTCCGCTCGATCATGGCCCAGTTCTACGGCCCGGGGCCGCGCATGTCCGACAACGTCAAGGAGCTCGACGTCCTGCTCTACGACGGGCGCCGCCTTCGCGTCCGCGAAGGAACATCCGGCGACCCGGAGATCGACCGCCGCCTGCTCGAGCTGCGGGACCGCTACGCCGACCGGATCCGCGAGCGCTATCCGGACATCCCGCGCCGCGTCTCCGGCTACAACCTCGACGACCTGCTGCCGGAGAAGGGGTTCGACGTCGCGGCGGCGCTGACCGGCACCGAGGGGACGTGCGCCACCATCCTCGAGGCCACCGTCCATCTCGTCGACTCGCCACCCTGCCGCTCCCTGCTCGTGCTCGGCTACGAGGACGAGTACGAGGCGGCCGACCACGTCTGCGAGGTGCTCGACGCCAAGCCGCTCGGCTGCGAAGGCGTCGACGCCGTCCTGCTCGAGGACATGAAGGTCGTCGGGATCCACGACGAGTACCTCTCGATGCTCCCGGACGGCCACGGCTTCCTGCTCGTGGAGTTCGGCGGCGAGACGAAGGACGAGGCCGACGAGAAGGCGCACAAGCTGATGGCCGAGCTGAAGAAGGGCGGGGGCGCCCCGAAGGACATGAAGCTCTACGACGACAAGGAGCAGACCGCGCACGTCTGGGAGGTGCGGGAAGCCGGGCTCGGCGCGACCGCCTTCATCCCCGGCAAGCCCGACACCTACGAGGGCTGGGAGGACTCCGCAGTGCCGCCCGAGCGGCTGGGTCGGTACCTGCGCGACATCCGAAAGCTCGCCGGCAAGTACGGCTACGAGAGCGCGCTCTACGGCCACTACGGCAACGGCTGCGTGCACGCGCGCTGGAACTTCGACCTCAGGAGCGAGCCCGGAATTCGCGCGTTCCGGTCGTTCCTCGACGAGGCGGCGGACCTCGTCCTGTCGCACGGCGGCTCGATCTCGGGCGAGCACGGCGACGGCCAGTCGAAGGCGGAGCTCCTGCCGAAGATGTTCGGCCCCGAGCTCGTCGAGGGCTTCCGCGAGTTCAAGTCGATCTGGGACCACGACTGGAAGATGAACCCGGGCAAGGTCGTCGATCCATACCCGATCACGTCGAACCTGCGGCTGGGCAGCGGCTACCGGCCGCCGCAGGTGAAGACCCACTTCGCGTTCCCGAACGACAACGGCTCGTTCGCCCACGCGACGACCCGCTGCGTCGGGATCGGCAAGTGCCGGCGCACGGACTCAGGGGTCATGTGCCCGAGCTTCATGGTCACGCGCGAGGAGAAGCACACGACGCGCGGCCGGGCGCGGACGCTCTGGGAGATGCTGAACGGC
Organism: Actinomycetota bacterium; assembly: GCA_005883235.1. The sequence continues at coordinate 12,921 of VAYE01000198.1, read as the reverse complement.
GAGGAGATCGACGGCTTCCGCTCCGAGGAGGCGAAGGAGGCGCTCGACCTCTGCCTCTCCTGCAAGGGCTGCACGAACGACTGCCCGGTCTCGGTCGACATGCCGACCCTGAAGGCGGAGTTCCTCTCGCACCACTACCAGGGGCGCTTGCGGCCGCGGCCCGCGTACGCCTTCGGCCTGATCGACCAGGCTGCCCGGCTCGCCTCGAAGCTGCCCGCGGTCGCCAACCTGTTCGCGCAGAGTCGAGCGTTCAAGCTCGCCGCCGGCATCCACCCGGAGCGGCACGTCCCGCCGTTCGCGCCGGTGACGCTCAAGAGCTGGTTCGCCTCTCGACCCTCGGTGAACGGCGGCGGCCGCCGGGTGATCCTCTGGGCCGACACGTTCACGAACTACCTCGAGCCCGAGGTCGGGATCGCCGCCGTCGAGGCGCTCGAGGAGGCGGGCTTCCACGTCGTCGTCCCGGCCGGCCACCTCTGTTGCGGGCGGCCGCTCTACGACTACGGGATGCTGGATCTCGCCGAGTCCTACCTGCGGAAGGTGCTCGGCCGCCTCGGCGACGACATCCGCGCCGGGACGCCCGTCGTCGGGATCGAGCCGAGCTGCGTCGCCGTCTTCAAGGACGAGCTCGTCCAGCTGTGGCCGAACGACGAGGACGCCAGGCGGCTGAGCAAGCAGACCCAGCACTTGAGCGAGTTCCTGTGCGAGCAGGCCGACGGCTGGAGCCCGCCGATCCTGCAGCGGAGGGCGCTCCTGCACGGGCACTGCCATCACAAGGCGACGGGCGGCATCGCGCCGGAGAAGGAGCTCCTGGAGCGGATGGGCGTGGAGGTCGAGGAGCTCGACTCGGGGTGCTGCGGCATGGCCGGCGGCTGGGGCTACGAGGCCGGCCACTACGACGTGTCGATCGCCTGCGGCGAGCGGGTGCTCCTGCCGAAGGTGCGCGAGGCTTCTCCCGAGACGCTCGTCGTCGCGGACGGCTTCTCGTGCCGGAGCCAGATCGAGCAAGGCCGGACGGGACGTCGCGCGCTCCACGCCGCCCAGGTCCTCGCGCTCGCGCGGCAGTTCGGCGCGGCCGGGCCGCCCGGGGCCTATCCGGAGCGGGCGGCGCCGGAGCGTCCAGAGGCCGGACCGGCGCGGGCGGCCACCCGGGCCGCGGTCGCGGTCGGCGCGGCGGCCGCGCTTGCCGGCGCCGCGAGGTACGCCTACGCCCGCATGAGCTGATTGTGTGCGCGGAAAGCCCGACCTCATCGGAGTACGATTTGTTTAGGCTCGGCCCTCACGGCGAAGGAGGAAGCCGGATGGCGCTCGGCAAGCTGATCGCGAGCTGGCCGCTCCTGCGGCAGGCGGACGGGGATCCGCTCGCGCTCGGCAAGGCCGTCCGGTCGGAGCGGACGCAGCGCCTCCGCCCGCGCACGGCCGACGCGGATCACGTTGCGCGCTCCGTCTGCCCGTACTGCGCAGTCGGCTGCGGGCAGCTCGTCTACGTCCGGGACGGCGAGGTCGACCAGATCGAGGGCGATCCGGACAGCCCGATCTCACGCGGTCGGCTGTGCCCGAAGGGCGCGGCGTCGAAGTCGCTCGTCACGAGCCCGAGCCGCGTCACCAAGGTGAAGTACCGCCGGCCCCACGGCACCGACTGGGAAGAGCTCCCGCTCGAGCAGGCGATGGACATGATCGCCGACCGCGTGGTCGAGACCCGCCGTCAGACGTGGGAGCACGCAGACGGCCAGGGGAACGTGCTCAACAGGACGATGGGGATCGCGAGCCTCGGCGGCGCGACCCTCGACAACGAAGAGAACTACCTGATCAAGAAGCTCTGCATGGGGCTCGGCATCGTCCAGGTCGAGAACCAGGCCCGCATATGACACTCCTCCACGGTCCCCGGTCTGGGGACCTCGTTCGGACGGGGCGGCGCCACGACCTTCCAGCAGGACCTCCAGAACGCGGACGCGATCCTGATCATGGGCTCGAACATGGCCGAGAACCACCCGGTCGGCTTCCAGTGGGTCATGGAGGCGCGGCTCAAGGGCGCGAAGGTCGTGCACGTCGACCCCCGGTTCACGCGCACGAGCGCGCTGGCGAATCTCTACGTGCCGCTCCGCGCCGGCTCGGACATCGCGTTCCTCGGCGGGATCGTCAACTACATCCTCGAGAACGGGCGGGAGTTCCGCGAGTACGTCGAGCACTACACGAACGCGCCCGTGATCATCGACGAGCGCTTCAAGGACACCGAGGACCTGGACGGCCTCTTCTCGGGGTTCGATCCCGAGAAACGGGTCTACGACACGAGCACGTGGCACTACGCGGGCCTGCCGATTCAGGAGACCGCGGGCGAGCGCTCGAAGGGCAGCACGAAGGGTGAGCAGTCGGGCCACGGCGCCCAGTCGGGCCACCTCGTCCACGGCGAGCCCCCCGAGGAAGACTCGACGCTCCAGCATCCGCGCTGCGTCTTCCAGATCCTGAAGCGCCACTACTCGCGCTACACGCCGGAGATCGTGGCGCAGATCTGCGGCTGCACGAAGGAGCAGTTCCTGGAGGTCGCCGAAGCGCTCTGCGAGAACTCGGGTCGCGAGCGGACCTCGTCGATCGTCTACTCGGTCGGGTGGACGCAGCACACCGTCGGCGTGCAGTACATCCGCACCGCGGCGATCATCCAGCTCCTGCTCGGGAACATCGGGCGGCCCGGCGGCGGGATCATGGCGCTCCGCGGTCACGCCTCGATCCAGGGCTCGACCGACCTCGCGACGCTCTACAACATCCTGCCCGGCTACCTGCCGATGCCGCACGCCGAGAGCGACGTCTCACTCGCCGACTACCTCGAGCACCACCGCGGCACGACCGGCTGGTGGGGAAACTTCCCCTCCTACTTCATCTCCCAGCTGAAGGCGTTCTGGGGCGAGGCGGCGACCGAGGAGAACGACTTCTGCTTCGACCACCTGCCGAAGATGAACGCCGACCACTCCACGTATCAGACCGCCCTCGACATGCTCGACGGCAAGGTCAAGGGCTTCTTCCTCTTCGGTGAGAACCCCGCGGTCGGCTCGGCGAACGCACGAGTCCACCGGCTCGCGCTCGCCAAGCTCGACTGGCTCGTCGTGCGCGATTTCCAGGAGATCGAGAGCGCCTCGTTCTGGAAGGACGCGCCAGAGATCGAGACCGGCGAGCTCAGGACCGGCGAGATCGGCACCGAGGTCTTCCTCTTCCCCGCCGCGACCCACGTCGAGAAGGACGGCTCGTTCACAAACACCCAGCGGCTCCTCCAGTGGCACTTCAAGGCGCTCGACCCGCCGGAGGACTGCCGCTCCGACCTCGGCTTCGTCTACCACCTCGGGCAGAGGGTCCGCGAGCGGCTCGCCGAATCGACGGAGCCGCGCGACCGGCCGATCCTCGACCTGACGTGGGCCTACCCGACGAGCGGCGAGCACGAGGAGCCGAGCGCCGAGGCGGTCCTGCGCGAGATCAACGGCGTCGGCCCGGACGGAAAGGCGCTGGCGAAATACCAGGAGCTCGAGACCGACGGCTCCACGTCGTGCGGCTGCTGGATCTACTGCGGCTGCTTCAAGGAGGAGCAGAACCAGCCGGCCAGGAAGACGCCCGGGTCGGAGCAGAGCTGGGTGGCGCCGGACTGGGGCTGGGCGTGGCCGGCGAACCGGCGGATCCTCTACAACCGCGCCTCCGCCGACCCCAAGGGCAAGCCCTGGTCGGAGCGGAAGCGCTACGTCTGGTGGGACTCGAAGCAGGGTCGATGGACCGGGCTCGACGACCCCGACTTCGTGCCGGACAAGGCACCCGACTACGTCCCGGCGGACAACGCGGAGAAGGAGGACGCGATCGCGGGCGACCACCCCTTCGTCCTGCAGGCAGACGGGCGCGGCTGGCTCTTCGCCGCGGCCGGGCTCATGGACGGACCGCTGCCGACGCATTACGAGCCGCACGAGTCGCCGTTTCCGAACCTGCTCTACTGCCAGCGCTCGAACCCGACGCGGCAGCTCTACGCGCACCCGGAGAACCGCTACAACACCGACGAGGCGTATCCGTACGTCGCGACGACGTACCGGCTCACCGAGCAGCACACCGCGGGCGCGATGAGCCGCACGATCGGCTACCTCTCCGAGCTGCAGCCCGAGTTCTTCTGCGAGGTCTCGCCGGAGCTCGCCGCCGAGCGCGGGCTCGAGCACGGCGGCTGGGCGACGATCATCAGCGCCCGGACCGCGATCGAGGCGCGGGTCATGGTGACGGAGCGAATCGCGCCGCTCGACGTGCAGGGACGCAGGCTCCACCAGGTCGGGCTCCCCTACCACTGGGGGAACAAGGGCCTCTCGACCGGCGACTCGGCGAACGACCTCTTCCCGATCGCCCTGGATCCCAACGTCCACATCCAGGAGGTCAAGGCGGCGAGCTGCGACATCCGGCCCGGGCGCCGCCCGCGCGGGCCCGCGTTGCGCGAGCTCGTCGCGTCGTACCCGGGCTACGAGGAGGAGTCGGGCGATGGAGCCGGCTGACGGGCAGACGACCTACGGCCTGCAGATCCAGCCGCGGATGGGCTTCTTCACCGACACGTCGATCTGCATCGGCTGCAAGGCGTGCGAGGTGGCGTGCAAGGAGTGGAACCTCGTGCCCGAGGACGGCCTCACGTTCACCGGGAACTCCTACGACAACACGGGCGAGCTCGGCGCGAACACGTGGCGCCACGTCGCGTTCGTCGAGCAGCAGACCCACGACGGCCTGCGCTGGCTCATGAGCTCGGACGTCTGCAAGCACTGCACCCATGCGGGCTGCCTCGACGTCTGCCCGACCGGCGCAATCGTCCGCACCGAGTTCGGCACGGTCGTCATCCAGGACGACGTCTGCAACGGCTGCGGCTACTGCGTCACCGCGTGTCCCTTCGGCGTGATCTCGAAGCGCGAGCTCGACGGCGACGGCGGCATGCACAAGTGCACGCTCTGCTACGACCGGCTCGAGGACGGCCTCGAGCCCGCGTGCGCGAAGGCGTGCCCGACGAAGTCGATCCAGTTCGGGCCTCTCGACGAGCTGCTCGAGCGGGCCGGCGGGAGGGTCTCGCGGCTCCAGGAGGTCGGCTTCGACGACGCTCGGCTCTACGGAGCGGACGAGAACGACGGCGTCGGCGGGGCGGGAGCGTTCTTCCTCTTGCTCGACCGGCCGGAGGTCTACGGGCTTCCGCCCGACCCGGTCGTGCCGACGAAGCACCTCGGCGAGTCGTGGACGGCCGCGTTCGTCGCGGGCGCGGCGCTCGTGGCGGGGGCCGCGGCAGCCTTCCTCGGGGGCGACGAGTGACGAGCACCTCCGCGCGCGACGCGGTCTCGTACTACGGCCGCCCGATCGTCAAGGAGCCGGTCTGGAAGCCGGAGATCCCGCTCTACTTCTTCACGGGTGGGGTCGCCGGAGGGGCCGCCATGCTCGGCCTCGGCGCCCGGCTGACCGGGAACGACGTCCTCGCCCGCCGCGCGCTCGTCGTGAACACCGCCGCGATCGGCGTCAGCCCCGTGCTCCTGATCAAGGACCTGGGCCGCCCGGCGCGCTTCTACAACATGCTTCGCGTCTTCAAGCTGACCTCGCCGATGAGCGTCGGGACGTGGGCCCTCTCGGCCAGCGGGACGGCGACCGGCGTCGCGGCGGCGTGCGAGCTGACCGGTCATCTGCCGCGCGTGCAGCGGGCCGCCGAGACCGTCGCGGGGCTGCTCGGGCCGGTGCTCTCGACGTACACCGCCACGCTCGTCTCGGACTCCGTCATCCCGGCCTGGAGCGAGGCGCGGCGGGAGCTTCCATTCGTCTTCGCGGGAAGCGCAGCGGCCAGCGCGGGCGGGGCGGTCGCCGCGCTGAGCCCTGCCGCGGTCGCGGGTCCGGCGTGCCGGCTGGCGATCCTCGGCGGCGCGCTCGAGCTCGCGGCCGCGAAGGCGATGGAGGACGGGCTCGGCGAGCTCGTCGGCGAGCCCTACCGCACCGGAAAGGGCGGCTCGCTGTCGAAGGCGTCGAAAGCCGCGACCGCCGCGGGAGCGGGCCTGATGGCGCTCGCCGGCCGGCGGCGCGCGGGCGCGATCGCCGCAGGCGCGCTCTTGTGCACTGGTGCACTTTTGCAACGCTTCGCTGTCTACCACGCCGGGAAGGCGTCCGCGCTCGACCCGCGCTACACCTCCCTGCCGCAGCGCGAGCGAGCGGACGCCCGGGACCGCTAGCGGAGCGCGAGCACGAACGCCGCGCCGAGCGCCGCCACGCCGACGGTCAGCCAGGCGACGTAGTCGACCACGACCCCGGTGTGGAGTGCCTTCAGGCGCAGGATCGGCGGCCGGGCGAGAGCTCCGAGCCCGCCGAAGAGCGCGAGCAGGGCGAGCGCCACCGCGCCGGCGGCAGAGAGGAGCCCTGCGGCGATGCTCGTCCCGGACGGGGACGGTGTCGAGACCGACCGGTGCGGTGACGGCTTCCCCGCGAGCACTTCGGCCGCATGAGCCGGCCGGTCGAGCGTCCGGAGCGCCGCCGACTCGGCCTTCCCCGCAAGGCCGGGCCACCCCGCCAGCCCGACGGCGACGACCAGGAGCACCGCCGCGCAGCTCACCATCAAGGTCAGCGAGCCACGACCCGCATCGACCGGCTCCTCTTCCTCTGGCCGCACCTGCTCGCGGCCGAGCACGGGCTCCTCCGCCGAGCCCCAGCCGAGGTAGACGCGCCCGGCGGCCCGCAGCAAGGCGCCTCCCGAGAGGATGGACGCCGCCGTCAGCGCGACGGGAAGCCAGCGATAGCCTTCGGTGGCGCCGTCCATGATCAGCGCGCGGCCAAGGAAGGCGCCGCTCGGAGGAAGACCGGCAATCGCGAGCCCGCCGATCACGAAGAGGACGCCCGAGGCCGGGAGGCCTCGCCCGCGTGCCTGCAGCTCGTCGCCGAGCCGCAAGCGGCGGACGAGGACGCCCACAACGAGCAGGAGCGAGCCGCGGACAAGACCGTCGGCGACGACGTAGATCGTCGTCCCGGCGAGCGAGCGGGCGGTCAGCAGGCCGATCCCGACGAGCCCGATCCCGATCTGGCCGATCGTGACGAAGGCGAGCATCCGCTTGAGGTCACGCTGGAGGAAGGCCATCGCCCCGCCGAGTAGGGCGCTCGCGACACCGAGCGAGACGAGGATCGCGCGGAGCGCGGTCGCGTGCGCGCCGAGCGGCCCGGAGAAGACCGGCCAGTAGACCTTCGCGACCGCGTGCAGCCCGAGATCGCTCATCACCCCCGAGTAGAGCGCGCAGACCGGCGCCGGCGCGACCGCGTACGCGTCCGCGAGCCAGAAGTGGAACGGGACAACCCCGGCCTTGACGAGGAAGCCGGACGTGATGAGGAGGAACGCGACGAGGACGAGCCCGTCGGCGCGGTGGCCCGCGAGCGCCTGTCCGATCTGGGCGAGGTTCAGGGCGCCGGTCCGCCCGTAGAGGAGCCCGATCCCGAAGAGGAGGAGGAAGGCGCCGATCGAGTTCACGATCCCGAAGTTGAGCGCGCCCTGGAGCGGCGCGGGCTCGTCGCCGTATCCCGTGAGCGCGATCGCCGCCACGGTCATCAGCTCGAGGAAGACGAAGAGGTTGAAGAGGTCGCCCGAGAGGGCGAACCCCTCCACCGCGCCCAGGAAGACGAGCAGGAGGACGTGGAACAGCGGGCCGGTCTCGTCGAAGTAGCGCCACGAGAACGCGACGCTGGCCGTCATGAGCAGACCGGCGAGGGCGGCGAGCGCCGCACCCGCGCCGTCGATGTCGAACGCGATCCCGAGCGCGATCCCGTGCGACGGGCGCCAGCCGCCGAACCAGTAGACGAGGTCGTGGCTGCCGGTGCGCGTGAGCAGCACGACTCCGACGGCCGTCACCGTCGCCGAGACGAGGAGCGCGACGAGGTCGCCGACCCAGTGCGGGAGGAAGCTCCCGACCGCGGCGAGGAGAGCCGCGGCGAGAAGCGGCACGGCGACCGGGAGCGGGACGAGGACGTCCATCAGCCCCGGACCGCCGGAATCTCCTCCGGGTCGAGCGTCCCCTCCCGCTGGTGCACCTGGATCGCCAACGCGAGCAGGAGCGCGAGGACGGTGACGCTGACGACGACGTCGGTCAGCGTCAGCGCCTGGACGACCGGATCGGTGGCCGTCCTCCCGAGCGGGATGCCTTTGAAGATCGGCGCAGTTCCGTGCTTCCGGTAGCCGATCGCGAGCAGGAGGACGTACGTCGAGGACTGGCAGACGGTGAGGCAGACGACGAGGTGGACGAGGTGCCGGCTCGTGACGACGCCGTAGAGGCCGACGACGAGGAGCCACACCGCGAGGGCGTACGGGAGGTAGCTCACCTGCGCTCCACCATGACCTCCTCGAGGAACTCCCCGAAGAGGAGGACGAACGCGGCGGTGACCTCGATCGCGGTCGCCCAGTTCAGCAGCGGGATGCTGCCCCCCGAAGTGAGGATCCCGATCTTCCCGAGCGGCAGGAAGTTCTGCTGAAAGGCGAGACCGCCGGCGAGCGCGCCGAGGGCGAGCGCGACGAACGCGCCGGCACCGCCGCCCTCGAAGACGTCGACGACCTCCTTCGCGGTCAGCCGCGAGTACGAGCGGTGGTCGCCGGCGAGGTAGACGAGGAGCATTCCGAGCGCGACCACCACGCCGCCCTGGAAGCCGCCGCCCGGAGTCAGGTAGCCGAAGGCGACGACGTAGAGTCCGAGCAGGATCGTCGCGGGCACGGCGGCCAGCCCGACGGCGCGCACCGGGTCGCCCCTGACCGGGTCGACGATGCGCTTCGCCTCCGCCTCCCGCGCCTCGCGCAGGATGAGCGCGACGCCTGTGACGGCGGCGAAGAGGATCAGTTCCTCGCCGAGGGTGTCGAAGCCGCGGTAGTCGAAGACGACGGCCGCGACGACGTTGGTCGTGTGGCGCTGGGCGAGGGCGACGTGGTTCAGGACGACTCCGTAGCGGCCGTGGAAGTCGCCGAAGGCCGGCAGGCCGACGATGCCCCACCCGAGGAGGGCGGCCAGACCGGCTGCGGCGACGAGGAAGAGCGAGGTCCGCGTTCTCCCGCTCACCGGCGTTCCTTCAGCTTCGCGAGCGCGGCGAGGATGACGAGCGGAGCCGCCCCGCCGCCGACTGCGAGCGCCGAGAGCGCGACGTCCGGCGCTTGGAAGACGAGGAAGAGCACGACGACGAGCAGGCCGTAGAAGCTGTTCAGCATCGCCTGCCGCAGCAGGTCGCGCGCGAGGACGACGGCGAGGCCGCCGGCGGCGACGAGGAGCATGGCGACGACCTGCAACGGGATCATCGTTCGCGCCTCGCCCGCGCCGCGCGCGCCGTGGCGATCGTCACGGCCGGGTTGCCGAAGAAGAGGAAGACCGCCACGACGAGCGCGGCCGCGGCGGCCGTGCTGCGAATGCCCTCCTCGACGGCGATTGCGATCGCCACGAGGACCGGGCCGAGTGTGCTCGCCGCCGCGGTGTAGTGCAACCGCGCGAAGACGTCGCGTGCCGCGACGACGCCGATGCAGCAGACGAGCTCGCTCGCGACCGCCGTCCAGATCAGGACGTGGACGGCGATCTCGTGGGCGCTCACACGCGGCGCTCCATGAAGCGGGCGAAGACGAGCCCGCCGACGACCGAGAGCGCGGCGAGGACGAGCGGCACCGTCGTGTAGATCGAGCGGCGGAAGCCCTCGGAGAGCAGGAGGAGGACGAGCGTGACGACGACCGAGGAGAGCTCGAGCGCGGCGAGCGCGTCGATTCTCCTGCCGCGCGCGAGGACCCAGAACGGCAGCAGGAGCGCCGCGAGAAGCACGGTCGCCGCGACGAGCCAGACGTTCAGAGCGGTCTCTCCTTCGAGCGGGCGGGGTCGAGCTCGTGCACGAGCGCGGCGTTGCGGTCGCGGTCGAAGTCGACGACGTAGGCGTTCGGAGCGACGCTGCCGAGGAGGCCGAGCGCGGCGCGACTCCCCGGCGAGCGGGCGACCGCCGCAGGAACGTCCATCTCCGTGAACCTCCCCTGCGGACGTCCGCGAAGAAGGGCCGCGGTGAGCAGGCCGAGGTCGCGGAGCACGTACCACGGGATCGTGACGGCCCGGCCGAGCCACCGGGGGTCGAGCTCGAAGCGATAGAGCCCCCACCAGAAGACGATCGCGAGGACGGCTCGCATCGCCCATCTATGCCCTCTCGGGGAGGGGCCGTACACCTCGCGTTTACGCGGGCGCCGCGGCGGTACGCCCCGGGCCGTGAAGCTCGGCTACACGTTCTCGTCGGAGAGCAGGGGCCGGTCGACCTCGTCCGGAACGCCCCGGCTACACGCTCCCGGACGAGCCGCCGCCTCTCTACGTGCCGGCAAGCGCGCCGAACGCGGCCGAGCTCGCGGGACGGCACGGTGACGGCCTGATCGCCGTCATGCCCGAGACCTGGCCGACCTCCGGCCTGAAGGGGCCGTTGAACCAGGAGCTCGCGCTGCCGGAGTACTTCGCTGCGGCGGCCGAGGGCGTGACCGAGGAGGACATTACCGAGGCCGTATATCGCACGGCTCCGACCCCGAGCCGATGCTGGAGGAGATCCGCGCCTACGCGGAGGCGGGCTTCACGCACGCCCACTTCCACCAGATCGGCCCCGACCAGAGGGGTTCATCGACTTCGCTCGGCGGGAACTCCTTCCCAACGTCTGAGCAATCCGGGCAACCAGGGGAGGTTCAGCATGACTCGCATTCGGCGCCTCGCGCCGTCGCCGGCGCTCGTGGTGGCGTGTCTCGCGCTCGTCGTGGCGCTCGCCGGCACCGGCTACGCGGCGATTCGCCTGCCGAAGGACAGCGTCACGACCGTTCAGGTGAAGGACTTCTCGCTTCTCTCGCGCGACTTCAAGCGCGGCCAGCTCCCGGCCGGAAAGCAAGGGCCACCGGGACCGGCCGGCCCGGCCGGTCCGGCGGGCGCGGGAGCGAGGTGGGCGCTCGTCGCACCGAGCGGCGCGGTCATCGCCCAGTCCGGCGGAATCACCGCCCGGCACGCCGGCGACGGGTACTACGTGCTCGACTTCGGCTCGGCCGTCAACGGGCATCTCATCTTCGCGTCGTATTCGCGCAGCTCGGACGATCGGGACGCTCCCGGCGCGATCAGGGCCGGGACGTGTACGACGACATCGAACGAAGGAGACAACTGCGCGACCGGCAACGACCCGCGCTTCGTCGCCGTCATCACCTACGCGGCAGGAAGCGTGCTACCGGTCGACCACTCCTTCTACGTCGCCGTCGTCTAGGTCAGAAGGGCGGCCGCGGACCTCAATGTCGGCGGCCGCCCTTTTGATTGACTAGAGCCGTGGCCGATCCCTTCGTGTCCCGCTCGACGCTCGAGGCCGGGGGCGAGCGCTACGAGATCTTCCGGCTCGACGCGCTCGGGGATCGAGTCGACGTCGCCCAGCTTCCGTACACGCTTCGGATCCTGCTCGAGAACGTCGTTCGCAACGGGGACGAGAAGGGGCTCGAGGCGTTCGCGACGTGGGACGCAAAGGCGCAGCCCTCGCACGAGATCGCGTTCACGCCTGCGCGCGTCCTCCTGCAGGACTTCACGGGCGTGCCCGCGATCGTCGACCTCGCCGCGATGCGCGACGCGATGCGCGACCTCGGCGGCGACCCCGCGAAGATCGACCCGCTGCTGCCGGCGGAGCTCGTGATCGACCACTCCGTCCAGGTCGACGTGTTCGCCAGCCGGATCGCGTTCAGCCGGAACGTCGAGCTCGAGCTGGAGCGAAACCGCGAGCGGTACGCCTTCCTCAAGTGGGGCCAGACCGCCTTCGACAGCCTGAAGGTCGTCCCGCCCGGCACCGGGATCTGCCATCAGGTGAACCTCGAGTACCTCGCGCGCGTGGTCGAGTCGCGCGCCGGACAGGCGTACCCGGACACGCTCGTCGGGACCGACTCGCACACGACCATGGTGAACGGCGTCGGCGTCCTCGGCTGGGGCGTGGGCGGGATCGAGGCCGAGGCGGCGATGCTCGGCGAGCCCCTTTCGATGCTCGTCCCGCAGGTCGTCGGCTTCAAGCTCACGGGGTCGCTTCCCGAGGGGTCGACGGCGACTGACCTCGTCCTGACCGTGACCCAGATCCTGCGCCGAACCGGCGTCGTCGGGAAGTTCGTCGAGTACTTCGGCGAGGGGCTCGAGCGGCTCTCGATCGCCGACCGGGCGACGATCGGGAACATGTCTCCCGAGTACGGCGCGACGTGCGGCTTCTTCCCGGTCGACGACGAGACGATCCGCTACCTGCGGATGACGGGCCGCGACGAGCAGCGGCTCCAGCTCGTCGAGGCCTACTGCAAGGAGAACATGCTGTGGCACGAGCCGAGCCACGAGCCGACCTACTCGGAGGTCGTCGAGCTCGACCTCTCGACGGTCGAGCCGAGCCTGGCCGGTCCGCGACGGCCGCAGGACCGCGTCCCCCTCGCCGGCGCCAAGGAGTCGTTCCTCGAGGCGCTCGGCACGTTCGGCGTCGACTACGCGAACGGCACCTACGACAAGGAGGTCGCCGACAGCTTTCCGTCCTCGGATCCCCCGACGGGAAACGGCTCGCACGAGCCCGCAGAGGAGGTGCGCGCGCCTGTTGCGACGGCGACCGCGCCGCAGACGGTCACGGTGGAGCTCGACGGAGAGCAGGTCGAGCTCGACCACGGGTCGGTCGTCATCGCGGCGATCACGAGCTGCACGAACACGTCCAACCCGACCGTGATGATCGGCGCGGGCCTGCTCGCGAAGAAGGCGGTCGAGCGAGGTCTCGAGCGCAAGCCGTGGGTCAAGTCGAGCCTCGCCCCTGGGTCGAAGGTCGTGACCGAGTACTACGACCGGGCCGGCTTGACGCGGTACCTGGAGGACCTCGGCTTCCACACCGTCGGCTACGGCTGCACCACGTGCATCGGGAACTCGGGCCCACTGCCGGAGGTGATCTCCGAGGCGG
>VAYE01000110.1 GCA_005883235.1 Actinomycetota bacterium | reverse complement strand
GGTGAACGTGAACGGCGGCGCCGTCGCGCTCGGTCACCCGATCGGCGCGTCGGGAGCCCGCATCCTCGGCACGATGGTCCACGAGCTGCGGCGAAACGGCGGCGGGCTCGGGCTCGCGGCGATCTGTTCTGGCGGCGGCCAGGGCGACGCGATTCTGCTGGAGGTCTAGCGGCGGCGGGACCCTTTTGGGCTCGGCAGGCGTAGGACCGTCAGCCAGCCCGAAGGAGGACGCCATGCTCCGCCGCCTGTTTCTCTGCTCCATCGCCGCGCTCGTCGCCGCTCCGGTCGCGCTCGCCGACGGAGGTTCGACTCCGCCGGGGGTGCAGGGCTGGGATGGTGTGGCCGCCCCGGGCGGCGGCGTCCGCTACGTGACCGTCGGCACCGGCCGAGACACGACGGCGATCGTCATTCGCAGGAGCGACGGCCGCGTCCTCCGGTACACGACCTATCCGGGCAGCTGGGGGATCCCCTCCGTCGCCTTCGACGGCACCACGGGCGGGATCAGCCGCGACGGCGCCACCCTCGTGCTGACCTCGACGGCCGGCGGCTACCCGCTGAAGAAGCACAGTTCCTTCGAGGTGCTGAGCACCAAGAACCTCCGTCAGCGGGCGCGGGTGGACCTCCAGGGCGACTTCGCCTTCGACGCGCTCTCACCCAGCGGCTCGAAGCTCTACCTCATCCAGCACACGTCCGCCCAGAACATCAACCGCTACGTCGTCCGCGCATATGACCTCACCCTCGGTCGGCTCCTGCCCGGCCGGATCGCCGACAAGACGCAGACGGGCTGGGTCATGGAAGGGATGCCGTTGACCCGGGCCACGAGCGCCGACGGCCGCTGGGCCTACACCCTCTACAGCCGTCCCGGCGGCTACCCGTTCGTGCACGCACTCGACACGGTGCGCGGTGTCGCCCACTGCATCGGGATTCCCTACACCGCCGACCAGGGCGCGCTCTGGAAGCTGCGCATGTCGGCAGTGGACAGTGGCCGCACGCTCAGTCTCCGGTGGCGAAGCGGCCGGCAGTACCTCACGATCGCGGCAGGCACGTGGAAGATCTCGCATCCGGCAGCGCGGAGCGCGGGCTCGAGCTTCCCCTGGTGGATCGTGGCCCTGTGCGCGGGCGGGGGCGCAGCGCTCGTCGCCGGCGGCCTGCTGGCGCGAGGCGGCCGGCGGCGAGTCGCGCGCGCGCTTCCGAGCGGGGCCTAGCCGCTTCGCTTGACGGCGACGTCGTACTTCGTCACCGAGCTTCGCTGACCCGGCGTCTCGCCCGAGTCCATCGCATTCAGCGTCGCGTCGCCCCGGCGGTAGTCGTCTTCGCTGTCGAAGAAGAGGATCGCGAGCGCCTTCTCCGCGTCGGCGTCGTGCAGGATGACGATCTCGGTCGCGGGAATGTCGTCGGGCCGCTCGTCCTCGTTCACCTGCTGCGCGAGCTTGGCCATCCTGTCGCTGTCGACTCCGTCGAACGTCACGACTCGTGCGTATGCCATCTCTACCTCCGTTTCGACTCGCGCCAGCCTACGCGGTTAGCCTCCGCGCGTGAAGTTCGAGCGCGTCCTCGTCGTGGGCGCCGGCCAGATGGGCGGCGGGATCGCGCAGGTCGTCGCCGCCTCGGGCCGAACGGTGCTGCTGCACGACGCCGCGGCGGGAGCAGTCGAGCGCGGGCTCGAGACGATGCGGCGCAGCCTTGTCAAGCTGGCCGAGAAGGGCGGCCCGGACCCGGACGAGGTGCTCGCGCGCGTCGAGCCGGCCGACGGGATCGTCGCCGCCGACCTGATGATCGAGGCGGTGATCGAAGACGCCGCGGTGAAGGAAGACGTCTTCCGCCGCGCCGACGAGGTGTTGCCGCCGGACGCGATCCTGGCCTCGAACACCTCGTCGATTCCGATCACGTCGCTGGCGGCCGTGACGGGGCGACCGGAACGGGTCGTCGGGATGCACTTCTTCAACCCGGTCCCGGTCTTGAAGCTCGTCGAGGTGATCCGCGGGCTCCAGACCTCCGACGGGACGGCTGCGGCGATCGTCGAGCTCGCCCGCGACCTCGGCAAGGAACCCGCAGAGGCGCGCGACTTCCCCGGCTTCGTCTCGAACCGGATCCTGATGCCCTTCATCAACGAGGCCGCCTACGCGCTCATGGAGGGAGTCGCCGAGCCGGAGGCGATCGACACGATCGCCAAGCTCGGCTTCGCCCATCCCATGGGGCCGTTGGCGCTGGCCGACCTGATCGGGCTCGACACCTGCGTGGCGATCATGGAGGTGCTGCACGAGGGCCTGGGGCGCGAGAAGTACGCGCCCTGCCCGCTGCTGCTGCAGTACGTCCAGGCCGGCCGCCTCGGCCGCAAGAGCGGCCACGGCTTCTACGAGTACCCGGGACAGACCTAAAGCCCCGGTAAACCGCTGCCGATACGGCGAGCGAGCTCTCCGCGAAAGGGGGATTCGCTTGCGGCTCTTGCTGGTAGACGACGACGCCGGCCTCCGGGCACTCGTTCGGACGACGTTCGAGGTGGTCGATCTCGAGGTCGACGAGGCCGAGAACGCGCGCGAGGCGCGTCGCCGGATCGCCTCGCACAGGCCCGACGTCATCGTGCTCGACGTGGTCATGCCAGGCGAGAGCGGGCTCGATCTCTGCCGCAGCCTCAAGGCCGACCCGCACACGAGCGGGATCCCGGTCGTCCTTCTCAGCGGCTCGGAGGGCAGCAGCCTGGTTGCGCTCGACGCGGCCGGCGCCGATGCGTTCGTCCGCAAGCCGTTCAGCCCGCTCGAGTTGCTCGCGGTCGTCGAGCGGCTCGCGGGCGGCCTGTACGGCGTGCCCTTCCGGGCCGGGCAGAAGAAAGATCCCGAGGAGCAGCTGCTCCTCTACGCCCGTGACCTGCGCCATCTCCTCGAGCTCGAGCGGGGCCAGCGCGTGCTCGTCCAGGAGGCCTACCGCGAGACCGTCTCGGCGCTCGCCAGCGCGCTCGAGTCGAAGGACACGGGGACGCGCGCCCACTCGCAGCGCGTGCAGGAGTACGCGGTCGAGCTCGGCCGCACGATCGATCCTGCGCTCGTCGAGGAGCCCTCGGCCGAGTACGGGTTCCTCCTCCACGACGTGGGCAAGATCGGGATTCCCGACAGCGTCCTCCAGAAGCCCGGGCCGCTGACCGCGGAGGAGCGGCGGCTGATGGAGACGCACACGGTCCTCGGCGAGCAGATGCTCGGCCGGGTCGCCTTCCTCCGCGGACAGGGTCTCCACGTCGTCCGCTCCCACCACGAGCGGTGGGACGGCGACGGCTACCCGGACGGGATGGGCGGCGACGAGATTCCGCTGGCGGCGCGCATCTTCGCCGTCGCCGACACCCTCGACGCGATGACGAGCGACCGTCCCTACCGGCCCCGCGGCCCGTGGGAGTCGGCCCACGACGAGATCCTCGCGCAGGCGGGCCGGCAGTTCGATCCCACGGTCGTGGAGGCGTTCCCGCGCGGACGCGGAAGACCGCCGTCGCCTGCTGGCCCGGGGCGTCGCATGCGCTCGTCTTCCGGTCGCCGAGGAGGAAGGTCGCAGTGACGGTCGCGCCGCTCGCCGCCAGCGAGACGATCTTCCCGGAGCAGGGCAGGCCGGCGTTCCAGGCGACGGCGTCGGCGTGCGTGCGGAGCCTCGTCACGACGCTGCCCTGCTCGACCTGCGCGTTCGGCGCGAAGAGGTCTGCCGCGGTGTCGTTGTCGCCCGCGTCGAGCGCCTTGCTCCAGGCGCGGACGATGCTCGAGGGAGACGGCCTGCCGCCGCCGCAGCCCGCCAGCAGAGCCAAGACGCAGGCCGCGGCGAGGAAGGGGCGCACCGAGTCGCGACTATACTCGCGGCCCGATGGACTTCGGGCTCTCGGACGATCAGCGCGAGATCCAGGCGCTCGCCCGAGAGGTCGCGAAGGAGAAGATCGAGCCCGACGCGGCCGACTGGGACCGCGAGCACCGGTTCCCGCGCGAGCTCTTCACCGAGCTCGCCGAGCTCGGGCTGATGGGTGTCTGCATCCCCGAGGAGTACGGCGGCGCGGGCGCGGACTTCCTCTCCTACGCGCTCGTGCTCGAGGAGCTCTCGCGCGGCGATGCCGGCGTGGGCGTGACGGTGGCCGTGCACACGAGCGCGGTCACGCTGCCGATCCTCACCTTCGGGAGCGACGAGCAGCGGAGCCGATTCGTGCCGCCGCTCGCGCGCGGCGAGACGCTCGGCGCATTCGCGCTCACCGAGCCGGAGGCCGGGTCCGACGCGGGCTCGCTCCGGACGGCCGCGCTCCTGGAGGGCGACGGCTGGCGCATCTCGGGCTCCAAGCAGTGGATCACGAACGGCAGCCACGCGGGGACGTTCCTGCTCTTCGCGCGCACCGATCCCGACACACCGGGAGCGAAGGGCGTCTCCGCATTCGTGCTCGACGCCGACCATGTCCGCATCACGCGCGAGGAGGAGAAGCTCGGGCTCAACTCGTCGGTGACGAACGACCTCGTCGTCGAGGAGGCCCTCGTCGGGCGCGACCGGCTGCTCCATGAGGAAGGGAAGGGGTTCGAGGTGGCGATGGCGACGCTGGACGGGGGGCGGATCGGCATTGCCGCGCAGGCGCTCGGGATCGCGCAGGCGGCCTACGACGTGGCGCGCGCGTACGCGCTCGAGCGGCGCCAGTTCGGCAAGCGGATCGCCGACTTCCAGGCCATCCAGTGGAAGCTCGCGGACATGGCGACCGAGATCGACGCAGCCCGGCTGCTCGTCTATCGGGCCGCGTGGCTGAAGCAGGAGGGGCGGCCCCACGGCGAAGAGGGCGCGAAGGCGAAGCTCTTCGCCTCCGAGATGGCGCGCCGCCAGACCGGCGAGGCGATCCAGATCCTCGGCGGCTACGGGTACACGAAGGAGTTCCCGGTCGAGCGCTACTACCGCGACGCGAAGATCACCGAGATCTACGAGGGCACGAGCGAGATCCAGCGGCTCGTGATCGCGCGCTCGGTGCTGGGGCTGAGCCGCCGTGCGCTCGCGCAGGGCTGACGTGAGCCCGCGCGCTCCCGACGAGCCGGTACGGCTCACCAGGATCTACACGCGCGGTGGCGACCAGGGCGAGACGTCGCTCGGCGACGGGTCGCGCGTGCCCAAGCTCGATTGCCGGATCGGCGCCTTCGGAACGGTCGACGAGCTGAACTCGCACGTCGGTCTCACGCTCGCCGCCGGGCCGCCGGAGGAGCTGCGGGCTGTGCTCTCGCGCATCCAGAACGAGCTCTTCGACGTCGGCGCCGACCTCTCCGTACCGTACGGCGTCGGCGACGGGCGGCTACGCGTCGACCAGGCGAAGATCGACGAGCTGGAGGGGGTGTGCGACCGGTTCAACGCCGACCTGCCGGAGCTCAAGAGCTTCGTCCTCCCGGGCGGCGGCGAGGTCGCGGCGCGGCTGCACGTGGCGCGCGCCGTGTGCCGGCGGGCGGAGCGAGAGACTCTCGCCGCGGCACAGGCGGTCGAGCTCAACCCACTCGTGGTCGTCTACCTGAACCGGCTCTCGGATCTGCTGTTCATCCTCGCGCGTTCCGCGAACGTCGCCGCGGGCGGCGACGAGCCGCTCTGGAAGCCGGGCGCCGCGCCGTAGCGTCGGGCGCAGACCTGTCCCTGCGGGGTCGCGGGGCCATGTCCCGGTGTCAGACACCGGGACGTGGCCGT
Source organism: Actinomycetota bacterium (assembly GCA_005883235.1). Next base: position 2,771 of record VAYE01000110.1, on the reverse strand, counting down.
TTCGCCGAAGCCGCATGGCGCGAGGGTCCACGGCGCGCCCGCGTGTGACGGAATCGACGCACGAACACGGCCGCGGTGGACTAGCCCGAAGCCAGCAGCCGCACGACGGTTCGGGCCAGCTGCTTGGCCGTCGCCGAGCGTGGGAGAGCGGCGGCGGCCCCGGCCTGGATCGCTTCCGCCCGCATGCGCCCGTCGCCGCCGACGCCGACGAGCCGCACGCCGGCGAAGACCGTCCGGAGGTCGCGGACGAGGCCGACGCCGTGCTGGTCGAGGTCCACGACGACGACGCGGACGTCACGCGCCCGGTTGGCGGTCAGGTCGAACGCGCCGTCGACGCCGGCCACGCTGAGGCGGGCGGACACCGGCAGCCGGCCGGCGAGCTTCTTCCGCAGCGACTGGGGCCCGGCGACGAGGACGTCGACCTTGACGAGGCCGACGCGCGCCTGCACCCGCCAGGCGACGACTCGGAGCTTGTGCGTCTCCGCGGCGGTCGCACCACCGGCCCGGGCCGTCCACACGATGCGGTACACACCGCTCCGCTTCACAGCCGCAGGCATGACCATACGGACCACGGTGGCGCCGGCCCTGGCCGCGAACGACCACGTCTTGAGCTGATTCCCGCCCGGGCCCTGGAGGACTGCGCTCACGCCGGCGCCGCTCGAGAGAGAGACGCGAGCGCCGATCGCGCGCTCCGTCCGCCAAGCGTAGGTCTTCGACTGCGCGACGTGGAGCCGGAGGGACGTCGCGCCCCCGCCGTCGCCCGTCCCGGGTCCGGACGAGACGACGAGGTCGACTGCGCTTCCAGCGGCGGCGACGGCTTCGTCGGCCGGCGCGAGCACGGTCCCGACGGGCTCCGGGCTCGGCTCGCTCGTCACGTTGCCCGGCTTGAAGCCGCGGGCCGTGAGCGCGGCGGAGGCGTCCGCCTGCAGCTTGCCGGCGAGCTCCGGCAGCCCGCGGAGGGTGATCGTCCGTCCGCTCAGGTTTCCGGCCGCGTCCACCTGGGCGAGCGAGAACGTGCGCGTGTCGTCGTAGCCGAACGGCCCGAGGTCGGCCTGCGTCTGCGCGGTCGGGTAGCGCGCAGACTCGGCGCCGTTGACGTAGAGGACGACCTTGCCGCCGGTCGCGCCGCCGTCGTCGGACGGCTTCCAGTAGAGGGTCAGCCGGCCTGTCGAGACGACGCCGCTGAAGCCGGTCGGCGGCCCAGGCGCCTGGGTGTCGCGGACGAGCGCGAAGAGCGAGAGGTGGCGCGTGAGGACGTGCACGACGTCGCCCGAGCGGTAGAAGCCGTCGTCGGCGCCCGCGGGCAGCATCGTCCCGGCGAGCTCGGGCAGCAGCCGCCACGCGGCGCCTTCGGAGGTGACCGGAACGTCGTCCGGCCGTGCGCCGCGGAGCGCGATGTCGAGCGGGGCGTCGAACCGGTGCGCCTCCTCGCCCGACAGGGCCCAGCGGGCCTTGACGTCTTCGATCGCGCCCTCGTTCGCGTAGCCCGGAACGAGCGTTCCGGTGGCGGGCCGCGGGTCGATCGTCAGTACGAGCCAGTCGCCGTTCGACGGCTCCGCCCACGCACCCGGGGGCATCGTCACCGAGGCCGACCCGTCGCTCGCCTCGACGGTCGTCGAATCGTCCGACGACGTGTTGTCGGAGACCGGAGGCGGGTCGCCCGGGCTGCCGCTCGAGACGGTGAAGTGAAGCTGGAACGGCGCCGTCTTCCCGGCGAGGTCGCGGAGGACGCCCGAGAGCGTGTACGCGCGGTCGGCGAGCGCGCCCGTGGCGAACGTCACGCCGCTCCCGCTGACGACGGGCGGCACCGTCGGCGCGCAGTTCAGCGTCACGCCGGTCACCGCAGCGAGGCTCTCGCTCGCGACGAGCGAGATCGAGCTCGCGGAGGCGACCGTGGCGCCCTCGCTCGGGGTCGACGAGACGACGCTCGGCGCGGTGTTGTCGATCCGGATCCCTGCGCGGACGCTCGCGCGTGTGTTCCCGAAGGCGTCGGAAGCGACGGCGCGCAGGTCGTAGACGCCGTCGCCGACGCTCGTCGTGTCGAACGAGGCGCTCCAGGGCGACGAGGTGTCGGTGTCGATCGTCGTCCAGCTCGCAGCGCCGGTCCGGCTGACCTCGAAGCCGACGCGGCTCGCAGTGCCGCCCGCCGTGGCGGTGAGCGTGACCGTGCCGCTGAGCGACGAGCCCGGGGCGGCGAGCGTGACCGTCGGCGCGGTCGAGTCGACCGAGACCGTGATCGGCCGGCCGTTCGCCGTGTTGCCGGCGCCGTCGGCGGCGACGGCGCGCAGCTCGTAGCCGCCCGAGGCGACCGAGCTCGTGTCCCAGGTGGCTGTGTACGGGGCGCCACCGTCGGTGTCGATCGTCGTCCACGCACCGCCGCTCGTTGGCCGCTCCAGGAAGGTGACCGACGCGACGCCCGAGCCCGAGCCGTCGTCGGCGCTCGCAGCGAGGGGGACGCCCGAGCCGCCCACGTTTGCGCCGTCGGCGGGCGCCGTCAGCGAGGCGGTCGGAGCCGTGTTGTCGACGAGGATCGTGTGGGTCGCGCTGGCGCCACGGTGGCCCGACCCGTCCGTGGCGAGGGCGCGCAGGTCGTAGCGGCCGTCGGCGACGCCCCTCGTGTCGAAGCTCGCACCGAACGGCGCAGACGTGTCCGTCGCGATCGTCGTCCAGTCGCCCGCGCCGGCCGGGCTGCGCTGGAACTCGACGTCAGTCGTGTCTGCATCGGAGGTGCCCTGGAGGCTGACCGTGCCGCTCGCGACCGCGCCCGGGTC
>VAYE01000012.1 GCA_005883235.1 Actinomycetota bacterium | reverse complement strand
TCGTGAGCCAGCAGCGCTCGATGTCCAGGACCTCGTCCCAGCGGCCTGCCTTGTGGAAGCCGAGGATCGGTCCCTCGGGGCCGGGCGTGAACGAGTACTCGAGCTTGTTCCGGTAGTGGAAGCGCTCGACGGCCGGGACGAGTGGCTCGAGCGGCGGGTCGGCGATCCCGCCGAGGCGGCGCAGCGCGTCGGCGACCTGCGCCTCCTTCGCCGCGGCCTGGGCTTCGTAGGCCAGGTCCTGGAAGCGGCACCCGCCGCAGGCGGGGTAGTGGGCGCACGGCGCGTCGACTCGGTTTGCGCTCGGCTCGAGCACCTCCGTCGCGAGCGCCTCGGCGTGGTTTCGCTTCACCTTCGTCACACGCGCGCGAACCCGGTCGCCGGGCAGGCCGCGACGAACGAAGACGACGAAGCCGTTCAGGCGGGCGACACCGTTCCCGCCGTACGCCAGCGAATCGACGGTGAGCTCGAGCTCCTGATCCTTGGCGACGGGCGCGGCCATGGTCGGAGCGTAGCCGTGGGGCGGCTCCATCCCTAACCCCCACCCACCCGGGGAAACCTCAAAGTAGCGAGCACCACGCCATGGAGGTGTACCGCAGCCCAGGCGTGACGATTCGCAGGCGCCGCGGGCCCGGCCCGCCCGCCCGCACGCCCGACCGGCCGCCCCGCGCCTAGCGCAACGGCGTGACGTAGACCTTGCGCTCGCGCGGCCCGTCGAACTCGCAGAAGAAGATCCCTTGCCAGCGGCCGAGCGCCAGGCGCCCCTCGGCGAGCGGCACGAGCACCTGCGGACTGATCAGTGAGGCGCGGATGTGCGAGGGCGCGTTCGGCCCGTCCGCGTCCGAATGCTTCCCCCAGCCGTCCTCGACAATGCGCTCCATCGCGGCCTCGATGTCCTGCGCCAGGACCGGGTCGGCGTCCTCGTTGATCGTCACGCCGGCGGTCGTGTGGGGCACGTAGATCAGCGCCGCCGCGGCTCCGTCGGGAGGCTGCAACGCCTCCTCGACCAGCTCCGTGATGTCGAGGAGCTGGGTCCGCCGTTCCGTGCGCAGGCCGATCTCACGCATGCGGGTATCCTACGGAACCCATGCCGCCGGCTCCTCCTTCTCAGCGCGAGCTCGACGCCTATCGGGAGCAGGCGGATCGCTTCATCGCGGAGCTCGACGAGGAGTACTACCTCCACTACGCCGGCCTCAAGGAGACCTTCGAGCTGGCGCCGATCTACGAACGGCACGCCGAGCTGACACGACTCGAGAAGGCGAAGTCGATCGGGCTCGCCGTGAACGGCGGCAGGGGCGTGCGCGAGCTCTGGCGCTTCGCCTGCGAGGGCTACCTCGGCGACCTGACCCGCGAGCACGCGGAGCGCGCGGCGATGCTCGAGGCCGAGATCGAGGTGACCGTGGACGGCCAGACGATCCCGTACCGGATGATCCGGCCCACGCTCGCCAACGAGCCGGACCGTGACCGGCGTGAGCGGCTCGACCGCGTGCGGGTCGAGATCGTCGAGGAGCGCTTGAACCCGATCCACCTCGAGGCCGCGCAGGTCGAGCAGCGTGCGGTCAAGGAGCTCGGCGCACCGACCTATCTCGACCTGTACCGCAAGTTCGGCTTCGAGCTCGACGCGCTCGCCGAGCAATGCCGCGCCTTCCTCGACTCGACCGAGCGGCTCTACGAGGAGTCGGCTGACCGGCTCTTCCGCGACCGCGTCGGCATCGGGCTCGCGGAGATCAAGCGCTGGGACGTCGGGCGCGTCTTCCGGGCGACGAGCTGGGACGAGGCCTTCCCCAAGGAGCAGATGCTGCCGGCGCTGGAGGCGACGCTGTCGGATCTCGGGATCGACCTCCGCGCGCAGGAGAACGTCCACCTCGACATCGAGGAGCGCCCGCGGAAGACACCGCGCGCCTTCTGCGCGCCGATCGAGGTGCCGGGCCGCGTGATGCTCGTCATCCAGCCGATCGGCGGCCCCGACGACTGGCGCGCGCTCTTCCACGAGGCGGGGCACACCGAGCACTTCGCCCACACCTCGCCCGACCTCGCGGTCGAGGAGCGGCGGCTCGGCGACAACGCGGTCACCGAGGGCTGGGCGATGCTCCTGCAGCACCTGACGGACGAGCCCGCCTGGCTCACGCGCCGGCTCGACTTCCCGCGCCCCAACGACTTCGCCCGCGAGGGCGCCACCGGGCTCCTCTACTTCGTGCGCCGTTACTGCGCCAAGCTCCTCTACGAGCTCGAGTTCCACGCCGCCGACGACGTGACGCAGCTCGCGCCCCGTTACGTCGAGCTGCTCGGCGACGCCCTGAAGGTCGAGCCGAGCGCGGCCGACTACCTCTCCGATCTCGACCCGAGCTTCTACGTGACCGCGTACCTCCGCTCCTGGGCGTTCGAGGCCCAGATGCGGACGTACCTGCGCGAGAAGTTCGGCCGCACCTGGTTCGCCGACCGCAGCGCCGGCTCGCTCCTCCGCGAGCTCTGGGGCGAGGGTCAGCGGATGACCGCGGACGAGCTGCTCCACGAGGTGACGGGCGCCTCGGTGGAGATGGAATCGGTCGCGGACATCATCCGCGAGACGCGCTCGTAGCTCGCAGTCGTCCTCACGGCTGCATAAGCTTTATTCATGAACAGGACGCGAGTGCTCATCGCGGGCGCCGCCGGCCGCGACTTCCACAACTTCAATCTCGTCTACCGCGGCCGAGAAGCGTTCGAGGTCGTCGGCTTTACGGCGACGCAGATTCCGAACATCGACCGGCGCGTCTACCCGCCCGAGCTCGCCGGCGAGCTGTATCCGGAAGGGATCCCGATCTGGCCCGAGGCCGACCTCGAGCGCGCGATCGCGCGCCACGCCGTCGACGAGGTCGTCTTCGCCTACTCCGACGTGACCCATGAGCGCGTGATGCACCTCGGCTCCCGCGCCCTCGCGGCCGGCGCTTCCTACCGCCTGCTCTCGCCGCGCGAGACGATGCTGACCTCGTCGAGGCCCGTCGTCGCGGTGTGCGCAGTCCGCACCGGCTCGGGGAAGAGCCAGACGACTCGGCGTGTCGCGGCGCTGCTGCGCGAGTCCGGCAAGCGCGTCGCCGTGCTGCGGCATCCGATGCCCTACGGCGACCTCGCGGCGCAGGCGGTCCAGCGCTTCGAGCACTACGAAGACCTGGACGAGGCGGACGCGACGATCGAGGAGCGCGAGGAGTACGAGCCGCACCTGGCCGAAGGCAACCTCGTCTTCGCCGGGATCGACTACGCGGCGATCCTCGACCGGGCCGAGCAGGAGGCCGACGTCATCCTCTGGGACGGCGGGAACAACGACACGCCCTTCATCAAGCCGAACCTCCACATCGTCGTCGTCGATCCGCACCGGCCCGGGCACGAGCTTCGCTACCACCCCGGCGAGACGAATCTCCGCATGGCCGACGTCTGCGTAGTGAACAAGGTCGACAGCGCTCCGCAGGAGGGCATCGACGCCGTGCTCAAGTCGATCCGCACCTATAACGAGGACGCGACGATCGTGCTCGCAGCCTCACCGTTCCAGGTGGACGGCGACCCGGCGTCGATCGCCGGCAAGCGTGTCCTCGCGGTCGAGGACGGCCCGACGCTGACGCACGGCGAGATGACCTACGGCGCCGCGGTGCTCGCCGCCAAGGCGAACGGAGCCGCCGAGCTCGTCGACCCACGCCCCTTCGCCGTCGGCTCGATCGCGGCGACGTTCGAGGCCTATCCGCACGTCGGCGCGCTCCTGCCGGCCATGGGCTACGGGCGCCGCCAGCGAGAGGAGCTCCGCGAGACGATCGCCCGCTCGGACGCGGAGCTCGTCCTCGTCGGCACCCCGATCGACCTGCGGCGCCTGATCGAGATCGACAAGCCGGCGCTGCGCGTCACCTACCGGCTGGAGGAGATCGGCGAGCCGACGCTGGCCGACGCGCTGGCCGAGCACGGTCTCGTGGAGACACGCACGCCGGTCGCGTGACCACAGTCGTCGCGCTGGGCGGTAACGCGCTCATGCGCGAGAACGAGCGCGGCACGGCGGCCGAGCAGCTCGCGAACCTTCGCCGCGCGCTGCCCGAGCTCACGCCTCTCTTCGAGGAGCCGCGCGTCGTCGTCACGCACGGGAACGGGCCGCAGGTCGGCAACGAGCTGCTCCGCCAGGAGCGGGCCGCGGACGAGGCTCCGCCGCTTCCGCTCTGGCTCGCCGTGGCACAGACGCAGGCAGAGATCGGCGCGCTCATCGCCGCAGAGCTCCGCGGCCTCGTCGACCGCCCGGTGGCCTGCCTCGTCACGCACGTGCGCGTGGACGAGGACGACGCCGCCTTCGACGAGCCGACGAAGCCGATCGGCCCCTTCTACTCGCAGGAGGAGGCGGAGAAGCTGGAGCGGGAGCGCGACTGGACGATCGTCGCCGACGCGGGCCGCGGCTACCGGCGGGTCGTCCCCTCGCCCCGCCCGCTCGAGATCGTCGAGCTCGGCCCGATCGAGACGCTCCTCGAGTCCGGCACGCTCGCCGTCGCCTGCGGCGGGGGCGGGATCCCCGTCGTCGCGCGCGACGGGCAGCTCCGCGGCGCGGACGCCGTGATCGACAAGGACCACGCCTCGGCGCTCCTGGCCGCCGCGCTCGGCGCCGACCGGCTCGTGATCCTGACCGCGGAGGACGCGGTGTACCGCGACTTCGCCGGGCCGGCGGAGGAGGCGCTCGCCACATTGAGCGCGGACGAGGCGGACGCGCTCCTGCCGGAGCTTCCCGAGGGCTCGATGCGGCCCAAGGTCGAGGCGAGCGTCGCGTTCGTGCGCCAGACTGGCGGCGAGGCGCTCGTCACCTCGCCG
>VAYE01000011.1 GCA_005883235.1 Actinomycetota bacterium | reverse complement strand
GAAGGAGGGGTACTTCCCGCCCGCGCCGCACGACACGTTGCACGACCTGCGGACCCGGATGGTGCTGACGCTCGAGCGGCTCGGCATCCCGTGCGAGTTCCACCACCACGAGGTGGCCTCGGGCGGCCAGTGCGAGATCGACCTCCGCTTCCAACCGCTCACCCGCATGGCGGATCAGGTCATGACCTACAAGTACGTGGTGAAGAACGTCGCACGGGCGGCCGGCAAGACGGTGACCTTCATGCCGAAGCCGATCTTCGGCGACAACGGCTCGGGCATGCACTGCCACCAGTCGCTCTGGAAGGAGGACACGCCGCTGATGGCGGACAAGTCCGGCTACGCCGGGCTGTCGCAACTCGCACGCGGCTACGTGGGCGGGCTCCTGGCGCACGCGCCGGCGCTGCTCGCGCTCTGCGCACCGACGACGAACTCGTACCGGCGGCTCGTGCCCGGCTACGAGGCCCCCGTCAACCTGGTCTACTCGCAGCGGAACCGCTCGGCCTGCATCCGGATCCCGATGTACTCCGAGTCGCCCAAGGCGAAGCGGATCGAGTTCCGGTGTCCCGATGCGTCGGCCAATCCATACCTCGCCTTCGCGGCGATGCTGATGGCCGGACTCGACGGGATCGAGCGCGGGCTGGATCCGGGCGCACCGGCCGACTACGACCTCTTCGAGGAGAGTCGCGGCGACGTGGCTCAGGTCCCGGGGTCGCTCGGGGAGGCGCTCGACGCGCTCGAAGCGGACCACGAGTTCCTGACGAAGGGCGCTGTCTTCTCGGAGGAGCTCATCCGCACCTGGATCGACCACAAGCGCGAGAACGAGGTCGACGTCGTGCGGCTCCGCCCGCATCCGGCGGAGTTCTCCCTCTACTACGACTGCTGAGGCATCGCGTTCTCGGTCTATCTCGTCGCCCTGCTCGGGTGGATCGCGCTCTTGGGGCGAAGGCTGGCCTCGGCGGGGACGGCGTGATGCTGCGCCCGCTCGGCCGGTGGGACTGGCCAGCCGTGGCGGAGATCTACCGGGAGGGGATACAGACGCGACTCGCGACGTTCGAGGTCGAGGTCCCGTCCTGGGACGCGTGGGACGCGGCGCACCTGCCGCGGCACCAGCTCGTGGCCGTCGAGGCGGAGGAGGTCGTCGGGTGGGCCGCGCTCTCGGCGGCGTCCAGCCGCGCGTGTTACGTGGGCGTCGCGGAGGACAGCGTCTACGTCGCAGCGAACCGGCAGGGCCGCGGCGTGGGGCGGGCGTTGCTCGACGAGCTCGTCGCGGGATCGGAGCGCGACGGCATCTGGACGATCCAGACGTCGATCTTCCCCGAGAACCGCGCAAGCCTCGCGCTCCATCTGCGCTGCGGCTTCCGCGTAGTCGGCGTTCGCGACCGGATCGCCCAGCTCGACGGTGTCTGGCGCGACGCGCTCTCGCTCGAGCGGCGCGCCGGGGCGGTCCCATCCCAACCCCCCACCCACCCGGGGAGCACTTCGAGGGTAGCCGGCGAAGGCGTACGCCTCTGTACCGACATGGCGCCAAATCTCAGCGCGGCGGAGACACCGGCTTCGTGATCAAGGTCGAGGCCGTGGTGCTGCGGGAGCGGGTCGAGACCGTGATCGACGCCGTCGAGGAGGAGACCGGCCACGTCGGCGTCACCGTCGTCGAGGCCGTCGGGCACGGCCGGCAGCGCGGGATCACCCACGAGTACCGCGGCCGGGTCTTCGAGTCGCGCTTCCTGCCGAAGGCCGTCCTCACGTTCGTCGTCGCAGACGGGCTGGCCGAGGCGGTTGCCGCCGCGATCGCCGACGCCGCACGCAGCGGACACGAATCCGGGGACGGCCTCGTCTGGACGACGCCCGTCTTCAACGCCACCCACAACCGAACGGGAGCACGCCTGTGAAGTCAGCCGACCTCTTGATCGCCGCCAACACGACCTGGGTCGTGATCGCGGCCGTGTTGGTCATGTTCATGCAGGCCGGCTTCGCCTTCCTCGAGGCAGGCCTGACTCGGATGAAGAACGCCGCGCACATCGCCGGCAAGAACGTGCTCGTCTTCGGCGTCTGCTCGCTCGTCTATTGGGCGGTCGGGTTCGGGCTCGCCTTCGGCGACGGCAACAAGCTGGTCGGAACGCACGGGTTCGCGCCCTCCTCCGACGCCCTGCTCGCGATCGGCAAAGCGCCCTACTCCTTCTTCACCGGGATACCCGGCGCGACGGGCTATCTCTTCGAGGTCGTTTTCGCGGGCGTCTCGCTCGCCATCGTCTGGGGCGCGATGGCCGAGCGCGCGAAGCTCTGGGTCTACTTCGCGTTCGGTGTCTTCTTCACGCTCGTCTACTCCGTGGTCTCGCACTGGGTCTGGCACTCGGGCGGCTGGCTGTACGCGAAGGGCATGCAAGACTTCGCCGGTTCGACGGTGGTGCACTACCAGGGCGCGCTCGCGGCGCTCGCGGGCGCCCTGCTGCTCGGCCCCCGGATCGGGAAGTTCGGCCACGACGGGCGCGCAAACCCGATTCCGGGCCACAACATGCCCTACGCCGTCCTGGGGACGATCATCCTCTGGTTCGGCTGGTTCGGCTTCAACCCCGGCTCGACGCTCGGCGTCGTTACCGGCGACCGGATCGGCTACTTCGGCTACGTCGCGCTGACGACGAACCTGGCCGCGGCTGCCGGCGCGGTCGGAGGGATCGGGACGGCCTGGCTCGTGCTCCGGAAGCCGGACGTCTCGATGATGCTGAACGGCATGCTCGCCGCGCTCGTTGCGATCACGGCGGCGTGCGGGTTCGTCGCGCCCTGGGCCGCGGTCGTGATCGGACTGGCCTCCGGCTTCATCGCCGTCGTCGGCGTCCTGGCGGTCGAGCGGATCGGGATCGACGATCCGATCGGCGCCGTCGCCGTGCACGGCATGAGCGGCGTCTGGGGCACGCTGGCGACCGGCCTCTTCGCGGTGCCCGCGCTCGCCGCCAACCTGAAGACCGGAACCGGCGGCCTCGTCTACACCGGCTCCTTCCACCAGCTCGGCGTGCAGCTCCTCGGGCTCGTCTCCGTCGGCGCGTTCACGTTCTCGCTCTCGTTCGGCTCGCTCTGGGTCATGAACAAGCTCTGGGGAATCCGCGTGGAGGAGCACGTCGAGACGGCCGGCCTGGACGTGTCCGAGCACGGCATGTGGGGCTATCCCGAGTTCTACATCCCGGTCCCGGGTGGCTATGGAACTGAATCGCACTCGCACCTGATCGGCCACGCGCATCGGCCAGAGCCGAGTCCGCTTCCGGTCGTCGAGACGGAGGCAGCCGCCTGATTCGGATGGTCCTCACGCCCTGGTGCGGTAGTGGAGGTAAACCATGCCGTTGCCGAAACGGCGTTCGTCCAGCAGCTCGAGGGTCAGGCGGACACGGTCGGGAAGGGACCGTTTGCCACCTCCCACTGCGACGGGGGCGACGAACAGCTGGTACTCGTCGACCAACCCGGCCTTGATCGCCTGGGCGGCGAGCTCGGGCCCGCCCACGGTGATGTCACGCGCCGCTCGGGCTTTCAGCTGCCGGACGGCTTCAGGGTCGAAGTCTCGCTCGATTCGGGTTCTGGCGCTGGATGCCGTCTCGAGCGTCTTGGAGTAGACGATCTTGTCGGCCGTCTGCCATATCTCCGCGAAGTCCTGGATGAAGGGCGGCTGGTCCACGACTGTGTGCGCGGTCTCCCAATAGACCATCACCTCGTACATCCGGCGCCCGTAGAGGTAGGTGCCGACAGACCGTTCGAGGTCGTTGACGAAGCTGTGCACTTCCTCGTCTGGCGCAGCCCAGTCGAAGTTGCCGCCCTCGTCCGCCACATAGCCGTCGAGCGATGTGATGGCCGAGTAGATCAGCTTGGCCACGGTGATCCTCCCTCAGCGCGAGTCGTTATCCCCTGATTCTTGCCGGGCGGCTACGGCACCGAGGCGCACCGCCACCTCCTGGGCCACGTGCACCCGTTACCGGTGAGCGAGCCCGAGGCAGAGCCCGAAGCCGCCTAGGCGTCGTACCATGAAGTCATGTGGTCGACGCTCGCAGTCGTCCTCGGCGTCGCAGGGATCGGTGCGACGCTCATCCTCGCCGAGACCGAGGAAGACCCGCTCGATGTCTCCGCGCGCGGGATCGTCCTCATGCTCTTCGCGGCCGGCGCGCTCCTCACGGCGGTCGTCCTGACCGCGACCGGGCTCGCTTCGTGGCGCTGGACAGCCGCCGCCACGGTCCTGCCGACGATCCTCGCCGTCGGGCGCTTCTTCTGGCGCGCTTTCCCGGAGACGAGCGTCGGCGGCGAGATGCTCGACAGCCTCGCTCGACGCCACGGCCCGCTCGGCCGCTAGTGCGCTACCGCTTCGTCGACTGCCGCTGGGAGCTCGCCGATCCCGAAGCCGGGCGGCGGGCATACCTCGAAGGGCACATCCCGGGCGCGGTCTTCCTCGACGTCGAGCGCGACCTCTCGGCGCCGCCCGGACCCGGCGGCCGCCACCCGCTGCCGAGCGGCGAGGACTTCGCGGCGGCGGCTTCGCGCGCAGGGATCGGCGCGGACGTCTTCGTCGTCGCGTACGGCTCGATGGGCGGGGCCGAACGGCTCTGGTGGCTGCTGCGGCACTTCGGCCACGACGCCTGCGCCGTGCTCGACCTCTCGGCTTGGCACGGCCCGCTTCGAAGCGGCGAGGAGACCGCCGAGCCGGAGCGCTTCGAGCCACGGCCACGCGAGGACGACACGATCGAGGCCGACGAGCTCGAGCGGCTCCGCGAGAAGCTCGTCGTCCTCGACGCGCGCCTACCCGCGCGCTACCGCGGCGAGCCGAACCCGATCGACCGCGTGCCCGGTCGCATCCCGGGCGCGCTCAACGCGCCGTGGAACGAGCCTCTTCCCGACTTGCCCGAGGGTGAGGCGGTCGCGTACTGCGGCTCGGGCGTGACCGCATGCGTCGTCGTGCACCGGCTGGCGCTCGCCGGTCGGGACGCGAAGCTCTACCCGGGCTCGTGGAGCGAGTGGGAGCAGCTCGGCCTGCCGGTCGAGCGAGGCTGACTCAGGCCGCAGGCGCCGACGTCGCGGTCGCCATCCCGCCGAGGTAGGGCTGCCAGCCCTGTGGAATGTGCGGGGCGGCGAGCCGGATGAAGAGCACCGGCGTCGGCGGGCGCGGCGGGTGGCGAAGCACGAAGCCCGCCTCCTCGAGCGAGCGGTTCCCCTTGCGGAGGTTGCACGGCGCGCACGAGGTGACGACGTTCTCCCAGACGGAGTCGCCCCCCCGGCTCCGCGGGACGACGTGGTCGAGGGTGAGCCGGCCACCGTTCGAGCCGCAGTAGACGCAGCGCCAGCCGTCGCGCGCGAAGAGCGCGCGCCTCGAGATCTTCCGCTGCACCGAGCGCGGAACGCGGATGTACGTGACGAGCCGGATCACG
>VAYE01000010.1 GCA_005883235.1 Actinomycetota bacterium | reverse complement strand
GTTCGGATCGTGCCACGACGCCTCGTAGCGGTGGATGCAGAGCCACGCGCCGCGGTAGGGTGGATGGAGCGCAAGGCGGCGTGTCGCCAGAGCCCGCGTGCGCCAGAGATCGCGCACCCAGCGTTTGTAGCGGTGGCTTGGATCGGTCCGGTACGCCAACGAGCCGCGGACGAGCGGGTGGCTCATCACCCGCTGCCAGCGCCACGTGATCGCACGGTACTGGTCGATCTGACGTACGAGGGAGCTGTCCGGAACCTGGTACTTGGCGCTCCCGCTTCGCGCAATCCCGGTCGACGCCAGGAGCAGCGCCCCCAGGCCACAGACGAGCGCGAGCCCAGGCAGAGCGAGCAGTGGTGGCCGCAATTGATACCCCCCGATTAGGGAACAGGACGCGCATCAGCGCGATCGGAAGGGCCGCAAGATCGCGCCGACGCTGATTGTTCTCGTCTACCGAGGGTTGTTAAACGCGTCGAGGCGCAAAAAGTTAGGAGCGAGTTGGACGAACGCCTCGCCCGTTTGCCCGTCTGCGGGCCGGGTAGGCGAGGTGCGAACCCTCTTTCCTAGCGAAAGGAGGACGTCGTGCCAGGTTGGGTATGGATCGTGATCGCGATCGCCGCAGTCGTCGTGTTGGCGGTCGTCGTCTGGAGCGCGCTCCGCACGCGGCGCACGCGGACGCTCAAGGAAGGCTTCGGGCCCGAGTACGACCGCACGGTCGCGGACGCGCCCTCGAAGCGGGAGGCCGAGGCGGAGCTCTCAGATCGGCAGAAGCGCCGTGAGGAGCTCGACGTCAAGCCGCTGAGCCCGGGCGCGCGCGAGCGCTACGTCGAGCTGTGGCAGGCGACGCAGGCGCGTTTCGTCGACGATCCGGGCGGCGCGATCACCGAGGCCGACCTGCTGATCCAGCAGGTGATGCGCGAGCGCGGCTATCCGGTCGAGGACTTCGAGCAGCGGGCGGCCGACGTCTCGGTCGACCACCCCGACGTCGTGAACAACTACCGGGCGGCGCACGGGATCTCGATCGCCCATGAGCGCGAGAGAGCGTCGACCGAGGATCTTCGGCGGGCGATGGTGCACTACCGCTCGCTCTTCGACGACCTGCTCGAGACGCGCCAGCCGGCGGGGGCCGAGAACCCGAGGTAGAGGAGCAGGGCGGCGGCTGCGAACACGGTCGCCGTCCCCGCTTCGCCCAGTCCGACGAGCGCGCTGCCGGTCGCCGCGACCGCGAGGCCCGCCAGGATCAAGGCGTTCCCGAGCGGCCGCCGCCGGATCGTGAGCACCGCGACCGCCACGGCGGCGAGCGTGCCGACGCTGTTCCCGAGGATCGCCAGCAGGCGCGCCGGGAAGACGTCGAGGTGATGCTGGGCCGCCGGGATCCCCGAGCCGGCGAAAGAGCCGGAAAGCGGCATGGCCACCGCGACGCCCACTGCGAGGCCCGCATAGACGAGCCCGACCGCGGACACCCACCGGACGCCGGCCCGGAGGAGCGAGCCGACGCCGAGGAGCGGCGCCGTCAAGAGCCCGCCGAACAGGTAGTAGACGCGGAAGGCGCGCCCGTCCCAGCCGGCCGCCGCGCCCCAGGCGAGCGCGCCGCAGGCGAGCGCGTAGGCCAGCAGCGACCCGGCCCAGGCCGCGAGCTCCGGGGCGCGCCGTGTGCGCCAGCGGCGGACGAGTCCGCCTCCGAGCCGCAAGGCCACCAATGCGGCGGCGAACGAGAGCACGGCCTGCACGGCTTCGGAGCGTAGTCAGGCGATCAGTTCTTGTAGGGCCGGACTGCGCCGACGTAGCTCGACGCGTAGCCGAAGTCGGTGAGGCTCGAGATCTTCACGACGTCGCCGGTATGCGGCGCCTGGATGAAGCGGTCGCCGCCCACGTAGATCCCGACGTGGCCGGGGCCGAGCGGGCCGGGGTCGAAGAAGACGAGGTCGCCGGGCGCAAGCGCGCCGAACGCCACCGGCGCGCCCTCTTGGTACTGGGCGCCGCTGAAGTGGAGCAGGTCGATGCCGAGCTGCCCGTAGACGTACATGACGAGCCCGGAGCAGTCGAAGCCGGTGACCGGGCTGGCGCCGCCCCAGACGTAGGGCACGCCGAGGAAGCGCTCCGCGATCGTCACCGCTCGCACGCCGATCGGTCCCGCCGTCGGAACGCCGGAGAATTCGGGCGAGTCGACGAGCACCGCCGCGTGGCCGGGCGAGCCGGTGAAGCCGAGCGTCGCCCAGCCGGCGGAGACACCGGTGCGGGCCGTCTGCGCCGCCGGGTGCTCAGTGGGCAAGAGCCCGACGAGGAGATCGCTGCCGGCGGGCAGGCCGAACGAGGAGTCGCCGACATGGACGCGGATCCCGACCAGCCCGACGCTCCGGCTCTTCGTTCCCGGGACGACGGCGGTCTGCAAGACGACGAGGTAGCTCGAGCCGCCCAGCGGCACGAGGGTGTTCGCCCGGGCCGAGACGAGGCGCCCGTCGACGACGAGGCCCTCGACCGTGGCGCCCCGGAGCCCGTGCCTCGGGACGACGACCCGAGTCGCCTGCACGCGGCTTCCGAGCAGGGACACGTTCGCGAGCTCCACGCCCGTCGCGGTCGAGGTCGCCGAGCCGATGTCGACGACCGAGCCGTCGGCGGGGTACGCGAAGCGCCCCGAGCTGCCTTGCGCAGCGACGTTCCCTTGGCCGTTCAGGACCTCGACGAGCGCCGGGGCCGCGCCCTGCGCCGGCCCGGCGAGAAACAGGAGGACGGCCGCCGCTCCGAGGAGGCTGCGCAGCATCGCGACCGCAGGATAGTCCCTCTGACAGAGCTAGTACCCTGGCCTTGTATGGCCGGAAAGCAGTACCTGATGACGCCGGGCCCGACGCCGGTCCCGCCGCAGGTGCTCGCAGCCCTGGCCGAGCCGGTCATGCACCACCGTGGCGCGGACTTCCGGCCGGTCTACGAGCGTTGTCTCGAGCGGCTCCAAACCGTGTACCAGACCGAGTCCGAGGTGCTCCTGCTGGCTGCCTCGGGGACGGGCGCGATGGAGTCCGTCGTCGCGAACCTCTGCGTCCCCGGCGACCACGTCCTCGTCGTCTCGTCCGGACACTTCGGCGAGCGCTTCGCGGAGATCGCCGAGACCTGGGGCTGCAGGGTCGAGCGGCACCTGGGGCTGCAGGGTCGAGCGGCTGGCCTACGAGTGGGGCGAGTCGCCGTCGCCGGACGACCTCGGGGAGACCCTCGACCGGATCGGTGCCGCCAAGGTCGTCTTCCTGACCCATTCGGAGACCTCGACCGGGGTCGTCTGCGACGTACGTGAGCTCGCCGCTGTGGCGAAGGGCGCGGGCGCTCTCGTCGCGGTCGACGCGATCTCGAGCCTCGGCGCGGTGCCGCTCGAGACCGACGAGTGGGAGCTCGACGCGGCGTTCACACCCGCCGTCTCGCTCGTGCGGGCGCTCGAAGTCGCGCTCGGCCTGATCCTCGACCTCGGCCTCGAGGAGGCGTTCGACCGCCACCGCCGGCTCGGCCGCGCTTGCCGCGAGGGCGTCAAGGCGATGGGCCTCGAGCTCTTCTCGCCGGACGACGACTCGTCGGCGGTCGTCACTGCGGTGCGGATGCCGGAGGGCTTCGACAGCACCGACCTCGTGCGTGCCCTCCGCGACCGCTTCGGGATCACGATCGCGAACGGCCAGGGCGACCTCAAGGGCAAGATCTTCCGCATCGGCCACATCGGCTACTACGACGTCTTCGACGTCACGACGGCGCTTGCCGCCACGGAGGTGGCCCTCGGCGACCTCGGCGTCGCGATCGAGCACGGCGGCGCCGCGACGCGGGCGCTCGAGGCGTACGAAGACGCGACCCGCGTGTGACGGACGAGCGCCTGCGCGTCCTCGTGTGCGAGCCGATCGCCGAGGCCGGCGTCGAGCTCCTGCGCGAGCGCTTCGACGTCGACGTCGAGCCGAACGGCGACCTCGCCGAGCGGATCGGCGGCTACGACGCGATCGTCGTCCGGTCGGCGACGAAGCTGACCGCGGAGCTGCTGGAGCGCGCCGAGCGGCTGCGCGTGATCGGGCGCGCCGGCGTTGGCGTCGACAACGTGGACGTGGAGGCGGCGACGCGGCGCGGCATCGTCGTCGCGAACGCGCCGGAGTCGAACGTCGTCTCCGCCGCGGAGCACACGATCGGCCTGCTCGTCGCGCTCGCCCGGAACATCCCGCAGGCGCACGCGGCGCTCAAGCAGGGCCGCTGGGAGCGCTCGGCGCACGGCGGTGTCGAGCTCGAAGGGAAGACGCTCGCCGTCCTCGGCTTCGGCCGGATCGGCCAGCAGGTCGCCCGGCGCGCGCTCGGGCTCGGGATGCGCGTCGTCGCGTTCGATCCGTTCGTGGGGCGCGAGCGCTTCCGCGAGCTCGGCGCGGAACGGGTGGAGACCCCAGAAGGGGCTCTTCGTGCCGCGGACTTCGTCACGCTGCACCTGCCGCTGACCGACGAGACTCAGGGCTCGATCGGCCGAGCCGCGTTCGCGGAGATGCGCGACGGCGTCCGGCTCGTGAACGCCGCGCGCGGCGAGCTCGTGGACGAGGACGCGCTCGTCGAGGCGCTGCGCTCGGGCAAGGTCGCCGGCGCGGCGCTCGACGTCTTCTCCTCCGAGCCGTACACGGGCCCGCTGCTCGAGCTGCCGAACGTCGTCGTCACGCCGCACCTCGCCGCGTCGACGGCGGAGGCGCAGGATCGCGCCGGAGTCGTGGTCGCGGAGCAGGTCGCGGCCGCGCTCGAGGGCGCGCTGGTGAGCCATGCCGTCAACATCCCGTCGATCGGAGCCGAGGATCTGGAGGTACTCGGGCCGTACATCCCGCTCGCGGCGAACCTCGGTCGGCTGGCAATGGAGCTCGCCGGAGGGCGCGCGGAGGCGATCGAGCTCACGTACTACGGCGGGCTCGCGGACTTCGACACGCGCCTGCTCTCGGTGGCTGCGCTGAACGGCGCCTTCCAGGGGCGCGTCGACGGGCCGGTGAACTACGTGAACGCGCCGCTTGTCGCGGCGGAGCGTGGGATCGAGGTGCGCGAGCGCCGGCAGTCGTCGTCACGCGACTTCACCAATCTGCTCCGTGTCGGGGTTCTCTCCGAAGCAGACGAGGTGCGCGTGGCCGGGACGACGATCGGCCGTGAGCACCGCCGCTGGCTCGTCAGCGCCCTCGGCTTCGAGGTCGAGCTGGAGCTCGCGCCGCTCCTCGTCTTCTTCCGCTACGACGACGTGCCGGGCGTGATCGGCCGGGTCGGGACGCTCTTCGGCGAGGCCGGTGTGAACATCGCCAACATGGCCGTGTCGCGCACGCGCCGGGGCGGGAAAGCTTTGATGGCGCTCTCGATCGACGCTCCACCTCCGCCGGAGCTCGTGGAGCGCGCGCGCGCCGAGGGCTTCGACGACGTCCGCTTCATCTCGCTCGCCTGACCCGGTCGCAGCGGCCAGGTTCCGGTGTCAGACACCCGCGCGGAGACGTGACGGGAACGTGACCGAATACGCCTGCGGCGCCTTGGCATGCGGGAACTAGGACGTCTGTTCCGGCCCGGTCCCGGTGTCAGACACCGCGACGGAACGGTCACGCGCGAGTCGCAGCCCTCCGCAGACCAGATCAGGACGACGCGCTGCGCGGATCGAGCCGGCGCACGTGGGCGACGACGATGCGGTTCACCTTCCGCACGACGTTGAAACGCCGCCGCCTCTCGACGACCGACTCGACGCGCTCGTCCTCGTGCCCCGGCGCGAGCAGGAACTGCGTCCCGTCCTCCCGCACCTCCTCGTATGTGTGGAGCGGCGCCTCCAGCCGCTCGGTGCACTCCGGGTCGGCGCACTCGCACACGAAGGTCGCCTCGTCGGAATCGAACCGCTGGGCGCTCTCCGCGATCCGCTCGTTGACGTCGCGGAAGAGCGACTCCGTCTTCGCGATTCGGACCTCCGCGTTCTCCATCTCGTCTCCCGACGTCATTGTGCTTGCCAGGGTGGAAACGCGCGAGCCGCCCGCGTGGTTTCGCCTACCCTCCGTGCGTGCCGGATTGGCCGGAGCCCGTCGAGCGCGTCGCGGCGTTCCTCCGCGAGTCGGGTGCGGAAGCGCGGCTGGAGGAGTTCTCCGTCGGAACGCCCACCGCCCGTGACGCCGCCCGCGCGGCGGGCTGCGACCTCGCTCAGATCGTGAAGTCGGTCGTCTTCGACTGCGGCGACCGCTACGTCGTCGTCCTCACACCCGGCGACCGGCGCGCCGACGCCGCCAAGGTCGCGACCGCCGCCGGCTGCGCGCAGGCTCGCACGGCGACCCGCGCGCAGGTGGTCGAGGCGACCGGCTTCGCACCGGGAGCCGTCGCCCCGTTTCCGCTCCGCGGCGTCGAGCGCGTGTTGATCGACCAGACGCTCCTGACGCACGACAAGGTGTGGATCGGAGCGGGCTCGCCGAGCCATCTAGCCGCCCTCACGCCTGCCGAGCTCGTGCGACTGACACGCGCCGAGCCAATCGACGCAGTGGAGCGGTTCCCTGACCCGGGGGGCGTCATCGGCGGGCCACCGGGGTAACATCAGTAGGTCGGCGGCGGGAAGGAGCGAGGAATGCAGGAGACCGAGAAGATCTGGATGAACGGAGAGCTCGTCGACTGGGCGGACGCGCGCATCCACGTCGGCTCGCACGGGCTCCACTACGGCTCCGGGGTCTTCGAAGGGATCCGAGCGTACGAGACCCCGAAGGGCACGTCCGTCTTCCGGCTCACCGACCACCTGCGGCGGCTCGAGAACTCCGCCCGCCTGCTGTACATGGACCTTCCGTACAGCCTCGCCGAGCTCCGCGCCGCCTGCTTCGACCTGATCGGCGTCAACGGCCTGCCCGAGTGCTACCTGCGCCCGATCGCCTTCTACGGCTACGGCGAACTCGGTGTCGCGGCGACCCAGAACCCGATCGACGTGGTGATCATGAGCTGGCCGTGGGGCGCGTACCTCGGCGAGGAAGGCCTGAAGACCGGAATCCGCGCCAAGATCTCGAGCTGGCAGCGCGTCGGGCCGAACGTGATCCCGCACGCCTCGAAGGCGACCGGCGTCTACGTGAACTCGATGCTGGCCGTGACGGAGGCGAACCGCGCCGGCTACGACGAGGCGATCCTGCTGACAGGGGACGGCTTCCTCGCCGACGGGTCGGGCGAGAACGTGTTCATCGTCCAGGGCGGGCGGATCTTCACACCCGACCTCTCGACGTCGATCCTGCCCGGGATCACCCGCGACACGGTGATCCAGATCGCCCAGGACCTCGGCTACACGGTGATCGAGAAGAACCTGATCCGCTCCGACCTGTTCCTCGCGGACGAGGTGTTCATGACCGGCACGGCCGCGGAGGTCACGCCGCTCCGCTCGATCGACGACGTCGAGATCGGCGTCGGCCCGATCACCCTCGAGGTCCAGGAGGCCTACCTCGACACCGCGCGTGGGCGCAGCGAGCGCTGGGCGCAGTGGCTCGAGTACGCCGACCCTGTACAGACGCCAGCCGAGGCGTGAAACAGGCACCCACGCGGGAGATCCCGCTCTCGGCGCCGTACTTCGACGGGCGCGAGGAGGAACTCGTGCTCGAGGTGCTGCGCTCGGGCCGGCTCTCGCTCGGCCCGACGATCGACCGGTTCGAGGAGCTGCTCGCGGAGCGTGTGGGCGCGCCCTACGCAGCCGCGGTGTCGAGCGGAACCGCGGGTCTCCATCTGCTCTGCCACGTCGCGGGCTTCGGGCCCGGCGACGAGGTGATCACGTCGCCCTTCTCCTTCGTGGCGAGCGCGAACTGCTTCATCTTCGAGGGCGCGACGCCGGTCTTCGCGGACGTCGACGCGAAGACGTTCAACCTCGACCCCGCCGCGGTCGAGGCCGCGATCACCAACCGCACGCGTGGAATCGTGGCCGTCGACATCTTCGGCTACCCGTGCGAGCTCGACGAGCTGCGTGCGATCGCCGACCGACACGGGCTGACGCTGATCGACGACTCGTGCCAGGCCCTCGGCGCCGAGTACCACGGGGCGCCGATCGGATCGCACGGACCGCCTGCGGTCTTCGCCTTCTACGCGAACAAGCAGATCGCGACCGGCGAGGGAGGCGTTGTCACGACCCACTCGGAGGAGGAGTGGCGGCAGCTCCGGAGCCTTCGGAACCAGGGACGCGCCTACGAGGGCGGGGGATGGTTCCACCACCCGCGCGTGGGCTTCAACTATCGCTGGACCGACATCCAGGCGGCGATCGGGATCGCGCAGCTCGAGAAGCTCGACGAGATCCTGCGCCGCCGCGGCGAGGTGGCGGCCCGCTACTCCGACGCGCTTGCAGGCGTCGAAGGCGTGGAGGCGCCGCTCGCCGACGACGCCGGCCACAGGCGCTCCTGGTTCGTCTACGTCGCCGAGCTGGCGCCGGAGCTCGATCGCGACGCGGTCATGAGCGCCCTGCGCG
>VAYE01000009.1 GCA_005883235.1 Actinomycetota bacterium | reverse complement strand
TCGTCCGCCAGCCGCGTGGCGCCCAGAGCGTGAAGATCGCCTCCACGCGGCCGCGGTTGAACTGCACGGCGGCTCCGCGCGGCTTGTAGCGCCGGTACGTGAAGTACCAGGTCGGCCGGGCGCAGTCGCGGCACCGCCCGTAGCTCGAGCCCCACGCGGCTTTCACCTGCGCCGGCGTCGCGCCGAGGCGCAGCCCACCCAGGCTCTTCCCCGGGGAGAGGACGCCCTTTCGCGGCGGAGCCGCAGCCGCGGAGGTCGTGAGCACGAGGGCCAGCACGACGAGCAGGAGGCGGCGCACGGGCGAACGGTAGCGCGAGACGTTCACAATGAGCACGTGGCCGAGACGACCATGCGGGAGGAGCGGAAGCTCGTCACGGCGCTCTTCGCGGACATCGTGGGCTCGACCGCGCTCGGCGAGCGGCTCGACCCTGAGGAGGCGAAGCTCGTCGTCGGGGAGGCGATCGCGCGCATCGTCCACACGGTCGAGAGCTTCGGCGGCACGATCAAAGATCTGGCGGGCGACGGCGTGCTCGCGCTCTTCGGCGCTCCGGCGACCCACGAGGACGACGCGGAGCGCGCGCTCCGCGCCGCGTCCCGGATCGTCGAGGAGATCCGGGTCTACGGCGGCGAGGTCGCGCAGGCCTGGGGCGTCGACGGCTTCTCCGTTCGGGTCGGGGTCAACACGGGGCAGGTCGTCCTCGGCCCCGTCGGCGCGGGGAGCCGAGTCGAGTACGGCGCCGTGGGCGACGCGGTGAACACCGCCGCACGGCTCCAGGCGGCCGCGGACCCTGGCGGCGTGCTCGCCGGCGAGACGACGAGGCGCCTGGCCGAGGCGCTCTTCCGCTGGGGCGAGCCGCAGCGGCTCGAGCTCAAGGGCAAGGGGGACGCGGTCACCGCGTACGAGGTCGTCGGCGCGGCCCCGGACGGCCGCCGGGGCCGCAGCGTGGAGGCGCGCCTCGTGGGCCGGGACCACGAGCTCCGCGCGACACGCGAGGCCGTCGACGACGCGCGCGCGGGCCGGGGCGGGATCCTCTTCCTGACCGGGGAGGCAGGGATCGGCAAGACTCGCCTGCTGACGGAGCTCCGCGGGCACGCCGAGGCGCCGGCCGACGGGCCGGAGCCGCTGTGGCTCGAGGGCCGCTGCCTCTCCTACGGCGAGTCGATGCCGTACTGGCCGTTCCGAGACCTCCTCCGCGAATGGCTCGGGGTAGGCGCCGACGAGCCGGAGCTTCGCGCGCGCGTCGCACTGCGCCGCGCCGTCGTTCGCCTCGTCGGCGAGCGGGAGCTCGAGCTCTACCCGTACCTCGGCGCCCTGCTCGGCCTGCAGCTCGAGCCGGAGGCCGCGGCGCGGCTTTCGGAGCTCGCGCCCGAGGCGCTCCAGTACCGCACGTTCGAGGTCGTCGAGACGCTGCTCGCGCGCCTCGCCGACGAGCGGCCGGTGGTGGTCGCGCTCGAGGACCTCCACTGGGCCGACGCGACGTCGCTCGCGCTCGTCGAGCGGCTGCTCGGACTCACCGAGAGCGCCGCCGTGCTGCTCGTCCTGACGCAGCGCCCCGAGCGCGACCACCCGGCCTGGCGCGTCAAGGAGCTCGCCGCGCGCGAGTTCCCGCACAGGACGCGTGAGCTTCCACTCCAGGCGCTCTCAGGCGATGCCGACCGGCAGCTCCTGCAGGCGCTCCTCGGAGCAGCGACGCTGCCGGGAGAGGTCGAAGGGCGCGTGCTCGAGGTCGCGGAGGGGAACCCGTTCTACCTCGAGGAGCTCGTGCGCTCCCTCGCGGACGCCGGTGCGCTCGTCACCGAGGGCGAGGCGTGGCACTTCGCGCAGGACGCGCCGGTCGAGATCCCGCCCACGGTCGAGAAGGTGATCCTCGCCCGCATCGACCGGTTGCCAGAGAGCTGCCGAAACGTCCTCACGGCCGCCTCGGTGCTCGGCCGCCACTTCGGCCTGCCGCTCCTCGAAGGGGTGGCCGATGCGGACGGCGGCCTGGCGGAGTCGCTCCACGAGCTCCAGCGGCTCGACCTTGTGCGCGAGGCGCGCCGCTGGCCGCAGCCCGAGTACCGGTTCAAGCATGCGCTGATCCAGGAGGCGGCGTACCGGACGCTCCTCGCCTCGCAGCGAGGGTCCCTCCACCGCAAGGCCGCGGAGTGGCTAGAGGCCCGCCACGCCGGGGGAGAGGCCGAGGTGCTCGGGCTGCTCGCTCACCACTGGCTCGCCGCCGAGGACGAGGGCAAGGCGGCGCACTACCTCATGCGCGCAGGCGACAAGGCGCGGCAGGAGTACGCGCTCGACGAGGCGATCGGCTACTACCGCGAGCTGCTGCCGCTCCTCGAGCGGCGCGGCGAACGGCAGGAGAGTGCGCTCGTCCTGTTCAAGCTTGCCCTCGCGCTGCACACGTCCTTGCGCTTCGAGGAGGCGAACGCCACCTACCAGAGGGCCTTCGACCACTGGAAGAGGCCCGAGCCGTTCCCGGGCGCCGTGGACGCGACCCTGCGCGTCGTCTCGACGACGCCGCCGAACGACCCCGATCCGAAATCCGCGATCGCCTGGCCGAACATCCAACTCTGCATGCAGCTCTTCGACCGCCTCGTCGAGGCCTGGCCGGAGCGTACCCTCGTCCCGTCGCTGGCCGAGCGCTGGGAGATCTCTGACGACGGCCTGCGCTACGTCTTCCACCTGCGCGAAGGGCTCGTCTGGTCGGACGACACGCCGCTCACCGCGGCGGACGTCGAGTTCGGGATCAAGCGCGTGCTGGACCCCGAGAGCCCCGGCTCGTCCGTCGCGATCTACTTCGTGCTCGAGAACGGCCAGGAGTACTACCTCGGCAAGAATCAGGACGCCCACCGGATCGGCGTGAAGGCGCTCGACGACCGGACGCTAGAGTTCCGCCTCGTCGCGCCGGCGCCCTACTTCATGAGCGTCATGAACCGGCCCGATGCGGGCCCGCAGCCGAGGCATGCGATCGAGCGCCACGGCGAGCGCTGGACGGAGCCCGAGAACCAGGTCGTGAGCGGCCCCTTCCGGCGGGTAGAGCCGCTCGTCCTCGTCCGTCAGGAGCGCTACCCCGGCCTCCGGCCGGGCAACGTGGCCCGGCTCGAGTTCCTGAACGTGGACGCGCCGTCGGCGATCCCTGCGTTCGGGCGCGACGAGCTCGACATGATCGCCGTCCGCTACACGCCGCGGATCGCCGACCTCATGCCGGCGTCGGACGACGCGCACCTTGCCGAAGCGACCTGGACGGGCTACCTCAAGTTCGACCACTCCCACCCTGTCGTCTCGAACGTCGACTTCCGCCGGGCGCTCGCCTACGCCGTCGATCGCGACGCGCTCGCCGCTGTCCTCTCGGCGAACCTGCTCGTCGCGACGGGAGGAGTGGTGCCGCCGGCCATCCAGGGCCACACGCCCGACATCGCACCGCGGTTGGATGCCGACCTCGCACGCGAGCACCTCGCGCGGGCCGGGGTCGGGGGGCCGCTGACGATTGGAGTCTTCGACGAGTGGCGCGAGATCGCGACGACGATCGCGAGTGGCTGGAACGAGGTGCTGGGGCTCGAGGTCGACCTGCTGCCGTGGTCGAAGGCCGATGCCCTGGGCGCCCGGTTCGACTGGACGGCGCCGATCTACATCCACGGCTGGCTTCCGGGCTACCCCGATCCCGAGTACTACCTGCGTCTGCTCCTGCACTCGGACTCGAAGACGAACGAGGGCGGCTTCAGCCACGCGCCCTACGACGAGCTGATCGAGCGTGCGCGGCAGGAACGGCACGGCCGGGCGCGCCTCGAGCTCTACCACGAGGCCGACCGGATGGCGGTCGCCGACCAGATTGCGCTGATCCCGCTCGTCTACGGGCGCAACATGGCGTTCGTGAAGCCGTGGATCCGCGGCTGGTGGGAGTTCGGCAAGTCGTCGGCGTCGTTCGCCGACCTGGTCGTGGAGCGACCCGGGACCTAGGCGCCTAGGAGGGTTTGGCGGAACGTCGTTCGTCGCCCGGAGTGTGATGCTCGTTCCGAGGCGAGGACGCAGGGAGCGTCGATAGCAGCGCTATCGGCGCGACCGAGGACGTGGCATCGGGGCGAGCAGCGCGCTCCGGACGGCACAAGCGATGTTTCGCCAAGCCCTCCTAGCGGGCGGCCAGCGCCGGCCCCCACGCGGCCAGCGGGGAGATCTCCCCGCCGCGGCCGTTCAGGTTCCGGAAGCCGAGCGCGTGCTCGGCCTGCATCATCTTGTGGATCTGCGTCGTGCCCTCGTAGATGATCGGGGCCCGCGCGTTGCGGAAGTAGCGCTCGATCCCGTACTCGGCGGAGTAGCCGTACGCGCCGTGCACCTGGATCGCGAGGTGTGCCGCCTCGAAGGCCGACTCGGTGGCGTGCCACTTGGCGAGCGAGGTCTCGCGCGTGTTCCGTCGGCCCTCGTTCTTGAGCCAGGCGGCCTGCATGACGAGGAGCTTCGACGTCTCGTAGCCGAGCACCATCTTGGCGATCATGTCCTGGACGAACTGGTACTTCCCGATCGGCCGGCCGAAGGTCTCGCGCTCGCGGGCGTACTCGACCGAGCGCTCGAGGCAGGCCCGGATCACGCCGCAGGCGCCGGCGGCGACGGTGAAGCGGCCCTGGTCCAGGCCGTACATGGCGATCTCGAAGCCCTGCCCCTCCTCGCCGACCAGGTTCTCGGCCGGCACCTCGACGTTCTCGAAGAAGAGCTCGCCGGTCGAGCCTGCCCAGATCCCGAGCTTGTGCTCCGTCTCCGCGGCCGAGAGCCCCGGCATGCCCTTCTCGAGCACGAAGGCCGAGATGCCCTTGTGCTTCGCGCCCGGGTCGGTCTTCGCGAAGACGAGCGCGTGGTCGGCGACCGTCGCGTACGAGATCCAGTTCTTCTGACCGTTCAGGACGTACACGCCGCCCTGGCGGCGCGCGCTCGTCTTCATCGAGGCCACGTCCGAGCCGGCAGCGGGCTCGGTGAGGCCGAAGCACGCGATCTTCTCGCCGCGGGCCTGCGGCGCGAGCCAGCGCTGCTTCTGCTCGTCGGTCGCGTAGCGGAGGAGCGAGAGCGAGTTCAGGCCGACGTGGACGGAGACGAGCGTCCGGAACGCCGCCTCGCCGCGCTCGATCTCCTCGCAGGCGAGCGCCTCCGAGACGAAGTCGAGCCCGGCGCCGCCGTGCTCTTCGGGGATGACGATCCCGAGCACGCCCAGCTCGGCCAGGCCCTCGATCGCCTCGAGGTCGAGGTGGTGGTTGATGTCGTTCTCGATCGCGTTCGGGAGGATCCGGTCGTCGACGAAGCGGCGAACGGTCTCCTGGAGCAGGCGCTGCTCGTCGCT
>VAYE01000008.1:7510-10892 GCA_005883235.1 Actinomycetota bacterium | reverse complement strand
CTTGTACTCCGGGTACTGCTGCGTGATCGGCTTCTTGAAGATCTGCTTGAAGGTGACTCCGAAGCCCTTGACGCTGTCGAACGGGTTCCCGCGAGCCATTAGAGGGCTACCACGAGGGCCGCGGTCACGACTGCGTTGATCGTCGCGGCCGGCAGGAGCACTTTCCACCCGACCCGCATCAGCTGGTCGTAGCGGAGCCGCGGCAGCGTCGCCCGCAGCCAGAGGAAGAGGAACAGGATGACGAACAGCTTCAGCAGGAACCAGAGCGGCCCGAGCGGCGCCCACGGCCCGTACCACCCGCCGAAGAAGAGCGTCACGGCGAGCGCCGAGAGCGTGATCATGTTCACGTACTCGCCCATCTGGAAGAGGCCGAAGCGCATCCCGCTGTACTCGGTGTGGTAGCCGGCGACGAGCTCGGTGTCAGCCTCGGGCAGGTCGAACGGCGGCCGGTTGGTCTCGGCCACACCCGCGACGAAGAACACCACCAGCCCCACGAACTGCGGGCCGAAGAACCAGAACGTCGAGGCCTGCTTCTGGACGATGTCGACGAGCGAGAGCGACTGGCCCATCAGCACGACCCCGAGCACGGCGAAGGTCAGCGAGACCTCGTACGAAACCATCTGCGCGCAGGTGCGCATCGAGCCGAGCAGCGCGTACTTCGAGTCCGAGGCCCAGCCGCCGACGATGAAGCCGTAGATCCCGAGCGAGCTGAGCGCGAAGATCACGACCAGCGCGATCGGCAGGTTCGCGACCTCGCCGCTCACGTTCCACTTCCAGATGTGCCAGCCGGGGCCGAACGGAATCACGCTGAAGGCGGCGAGCGCCGTGAAGGACGAGAACACCGGCGCTGCGATGTAGAGCACGTCGACCGCGGAGGCGGGGAAGAAGCTCTCCTTGCGGATCAGCTTGATCAGGTCGGCGATCGGCTGGAGCAGCCCGAACGGGCCGACGCGGTTCGGCCCGTAGCGGAGCTGCATCCGCGCGAGCACCTTGCGCTCGACCCACGTCATGTAGGCGAACAGCAGCAGGAGCAGGTTGATGATCAGGAAGGCCTTGATCAGGGAGATCCACCAGGGGTCGGTCACTTGGCGACCTCCACGGTTCCGCCCAGCTCGCCCGCGTGCTCGGCGGCGATGCGGACGATGCCCTCGCGCAGGCTCTTCGTGATGCGAGCACGGAGTTGGAGCGAGGTGCCGTTGTGCGAGACCGTCACGGTCTCGCCCGGCGCGATCCCGCGTTGGCCGGCGTCGCTGGGCGAGAGCTCGACCTCCGGGACGGGGCGCTGGAACTGGAGCTCCGGGACGCGCTCGACCGCCGGGCCTGAGAAGAGGGGGCGGTAGCGGACGAGCCGGAGGCCCTCGCCTTCCGCGGCGGGCTCTTTGGGGAGCTCCGCGGCCGGTGCCTCGCTGCGGGTGCGGAGGGGCGCCTCCTCGCCGACCTCGCCAAAGGGCAGGCCGTCGTAGATTCGCTCCGAGAGCTCCGCGAAAACCGCGGCCGCGTGTGGGGACACCTCGACGTCGAAGCGCTCCGCCAGCCTCGAGATCCAGGCGAGCTCGTCGGGAGCGGGCGGGATCACGGCCCGGCGGAGGCGCTGCAGCCGGCCCTCGAGGTTGACGTAGGTGCCGTCTCGCTCGAGGTAGCTCGTCCCGGGGAGGACGAGGTCGGCCCAGCCGACGGCCAGGCCCTGGAACATCGCCGTCACGATCACGCGCTCGGCGCGCTCGGCCAGTGCCCGCACGTTGGGGTCGGCGGCGGCCTCGTCGCCGGAGACGAAGAGCAGCGCGATCGGCTCGGGATTCTCTTCCTCCTCGTCGGCTGCGCAGGCCCACGCCTCGGCGACCCCGCGACCGTTCGGCGTCAGCGGCAGGTAGAAGACGCCGCTCGCCGGCTTGTCGCGGAAGCCGAGCTGCTCGGCGCAGGCCGCGACGTGCGCGCCGCCCGCTCCGCCCGAGCCCGACCAGACGAGGATCGCGCGGTCGGAGGCGCGCAGGCGCCGCCCCAGCTCGTCGTCCTCGCCCGTCAGACGCTTGCAAGCCTTCGCGCCGCCGCCGATCCCGATCGTGACGATCTCGGCGCCGTTCCGGCGCGCGGCGCGCAGCCAGAGGTCGACGATCGGCGCGCGCTCCTCGACCGGTTCGTCGCCGACGATCACCACGAGCTCGGCGTCGGCGATCGCCGAGAGCGGCAGGCGGAAGCCGTCGACCGCGTCCGAGATCTCCTCCGGGAGGACGGCGGCGTGCGCGCCGAGCCCGGTGCGGAGCAGCTTGCCGAGGGCATACGCCTGCTCGACCGTCTCCGACCCCGAGAGGGCGGTCACGATCCGGCCCTGGGCGGCGCGAAGAAGCCGCTCGGCCTCGTCGACCGCCTCGTCCCAGCCGACCGGAGCGAAGCCGCGGCGGCGCACGCGCTGGAGCGGGTCGACGATCCGGTCGCGGGCGCGCAGGTGGCCGAAGGCGAAGCGCCCCTTGTCGCAGATCCAGCCGCCGTCGACGTCCGGGTGGTTCCGCGAGAGGATCCGCTTGACCTTCCCTTCGCGTGTCGTCGCGTTGACGTTGCAGCCGACCGGGCAGAGCCCGCAGACCGTGGGAACGGTCTGGATCTCCCATGGCCGCGCCTCGAAGCGGTAGGTCGTCGGGAGGAGCGCTCCGACCGGGCAGAGCTCGGTCACGTTGCCCGAGAACCTGCCGCGGTAGGGCTCGTCCTCGAAGGTGGCGATCATGGACTGGGCGCCGCGGTTGACCGCGACGAGCTCGCCGTCCTCGGAGACCGACTCCGAGAAGCGGGTGCAGCGGTAGCAGAGGATGCAGCGCTCGCGATCGAGCGCGATCGTCGGCGAGATCGGGATCGGCTTGTCGAAGGTGCGCTTCGGGAAGCTCATCCGCGTCCGGCCGGGGCCGAAGCGGAAGGTCAGGTCCTGGAGCGGGCACTCGCCGCCCTTGTCGCAGACCGGGCAGTCGAGCGGGTGGTTCACGAGGATGAACTCGAGCGTCGCGTTCTGCGCGTTCCGCGCGAGCTCGGAGGTGAGCGCCGTCTTGACCACCATCCCGTCCTGCGCCGTCAGCGTGCAGGCGGCCTGCGGCTTCGGGGGCATGCCCTCGACCTCGACGAGGCACATCCGGCAGGCGCCGATCGGCGCGCCGAGCCGCGGCTCGTAGCAGAAGACGGGAATCTCGATCCCGGCCGCGAGCGCCGTCTCGACGAGCCCGGTCCCCTTTGGGACCTCCACGTGGCGCCCGTCGACGGTGACGCCGACCAGCTCGGGCGCGGGCGCGCTCACCGAACCTTCCTTTGTGCACGAGTGCACAAGGCTCGGCTCGAGCGCGCTGCCCCGCGGCTCACGTCGGGATCTCCACCGTCGGGTGGTGGCGGTGCTGGTCGACCG
>VAYE01000008.1:0-7468 GCA_005883235.1 Actinomycetota bacterium | reverse complement strand
TCGCCGTCCTCGATCTTGTGCAGGAGCTGCACCATCCAGCGCGTGCCCTCGCGGCAGGGGGTGCACTTGCCGCACGACTCGTGCATGTAGAACTGCGCGACTCTGAGGCCCAGCTCGACGATGCAGGCGCGGTCGTCGATGACGACGACCCCGCCGGAGCCCACCGACGAGCCGGCTTCCCGCATCGCGTCGTAGGCGAGCGGCGTGTCGATCTGGTCGGCGGTCAGGATCTGCACCGACGAGCCGCCCGGGATGATCGCCTTCAGCTCGCGGCCGTCGGGCACGCCGCCGCCGACGTCGTAGATCAGCTCGCGAAGCGTGGTCCCGTTCGGAAGCTCGTAGTTTCCGCCGCGGACGACGTTCCCGGACAGCGAGAAGACCCGCGTGCCGGTCGAATCCGGGGTTCCGATCTTGGCGTATTCCGCGCCGCCGAGCTCGAGGATCTTCGGCACCGTCGCCACCGTCTCGAGGTTGTTGATGAGCGTCGGTGCGCCGTACAGGCCCGTGACCGCCGGGTAGGGCGGCTTGGCCCGCGGCTGTCCGCGCCCGCGCGGAGCACCTCGAACTCGGTGAGGTACTCGCCGCGGATGTAGATGAAGACGTGCTGGGACTCGATCGCGTGCGCCGTGATCAGGCTGCCCTCGACCACACGATGGGGAACGCGGAGCATGATCTCGCGGTCCTTGAACGTGCCCGGCTCGGACTCGTCCGCGTTGACGGTCAGGTACTTCGGCTTCGGCGAGTCGCGCGGCACGAAGCTCGCCTTCTTGCCGGTGGCGAAGAACGCGCCGCCGCGGCCCCGGAGGTTCGAGGCGTCGAGCTCGGCGACGATCGCCTGCGGCTCCAGCTCACGCGCCCGCGCGAGCTGTGCGTAGCCGCCCACGGCGCGGTACTCGTCGAGCTTCGTCAGGTCGCCGTCGCTCGTCCCCGCGAGGACGATCTCCCTAGTCGGCATCGCGCAGCTCCTCGACGATCCCGGAGACGTCTTCCGCGCGCACCGGCTCGCGGTAGCGGTGGTCGATCACGACGACGGTGCCCCAGCCGCAGCCGCCCGCACACTCCATCGTCCGAAGCGTCAGCAGCCCGTCGTCCGTCGTCTCGCCGGGCCGGACGCCGAGCTCGGCCTCGAAGGCCTCGACGACCTGCTGCGCGCCGACGAGCGCGCACGAGACGTTGGTGCAGATCTCGACGAGGTGCCGGCCCACCGGCTCCAAGTGGAACATGTCGTAGAAGGACGCGACCGCCTTGCAGTACGCCGGCGTGAGGTCGAGCGCCTCGCCGACCTCGCGGAAGGCCTCCGGAGGGAGCCAGCCGCCGTGCCGCTCCTGCGCGATCCGGAGCGCAGGCAGGATCGCCGACCGCGCCTCCGGGTACTGCGCCGCCACTGTCCGGATCTCCTCCAACATGGGGCGAGAGTTCATCCCCGGTCTCCCGAGCGAAGCGAAGGGACAAGCCCGACCCGTGGAAAATGCGTAGCATTTTTCGCGGCTTTCACCGATCCACCTCTCCCATGACCGTGTCGAGCGAGCCGACGATCGCGATCAGGTCGGCGACGAGGGCGTTCCTCATGCACGTCGCCGTCGCCTCGAGCGCCACGAACGACGAGCCGCGGAACTTGACGCGCCACGGGCGCGGGCCGCCGTCGGAGACGACGTAGCACCCCATCTCGCCTCGCGGCGCCTCGATCGCGACGTAGACCTCGCCCTCCGGGACGCGGTAGCCCTCGGTGACGATCTTGAAGTGGTGGATGAGGGACTCCATCGAGGTGTGGAGCTCGTCGCGCGGCGGCAGGACGATCTTCCGGTCGTCCACGATCCAGGGCTCGCCCTCCATCCCCTCGACGACGTCGAGGCACTGCGAGACGATGCGGACCGACTCACGCATCTCGTCGATGTGCACGCGATAGCGGTCGTAGACGTCGCCGTTCGCATAGACGGGGACACGGAAGTCGACCTGGCCGTAGGCGAGGTAGGGCTGGTCTCTCCGGAGGTCCCAGTCGACGCCGGAGGCTCGCAGGACGGGCCCCGACTGGCCGAGCGCGATCGCGTCCTCGGCGGAGAGGAGGCCGACTCCCGTCGTCCGCTCGAGCCAGATCTCGTTGCGCGAGAGGAGGGCCTCGTAGTCGTCGATCGCCTTCGGCATCCACTCGAGGAACGTGCGGCACTCGGGGTAGAAGCCCCGCGGGACGTCCTCGGCGAGGCCGCCGGCCTGGAAGTAGCGCGTGTGCATGCGGTACCCGGTGACGAGCTCGAACAGGTCGAGGATCAGGTCCCGCTCGCGGAAGCAGTACCAGAACATCGAGATCGCCCCCAGCTCGAGCCCGGACGTGCCGAGCCAGACGAGGTGGGAGTGGATTCGGTTCAGCTCGTTGAGGAGCGTCCGCATCCACACCGCCTTCGGCGGGACCTCTAGCCCGAGCAGCTTCTCGATCGCGGCGACGAAGACGTACTCGTTGTTCTGGAAGGCGACGTAGTCGATCCGCTCCGGGTACGTGATCGCCTTCCACCACGTCTTCGCCTCCATGTTCTTCTCGAAGCCGGTGTGGAGGTAGCCGATCACCGCGGCGAGGCCGACGACCTCCTCGCCCTTGTAGATCGGCGGGCCGACGAGCGGCCACTCGCGCGCGCGTGGCTTCTCGGAAGCGATCGCCACTACTCGTCGCTCGAGAAGCGGACGGGCTCGCCGCCGATCGGGTAGTCCTTCCGCAGCGGGTGCCCCTCCCAGTCGTCGTCCATGAGGATCCTGGTCAGGTTGGGATGCCCCTCGATCCGGATCCCCATCAGGTCGTAGGCTTCGCGCTCGTGCCAGTCGGCGGTCGGCCAGACCTCGACGAGGCTCGGCACCGGCTCGCCGTCCTCGACCCAGACCTGGAGCCGGAGGCGCGGCGCTCCCGGCCGCAGCGCAAGCAGGTGGTAGCTGACCGAGAAGCGCTTCGGCTTCAGCTCGGGCATCGTCTGCAGCCCCTGCGCGCCGGGCCGGTTGAGATCGCGGCCCGAGACGGTGCCGATGTAGCCCGCGACGCCCTTGGAGCCCCAGCCGAGGTAGTCCGCCGCCGCGATGTCGGAGAGGAACGAGAACCCCTCCTCGTCGCGCAGGTGGAGCGCCGCGTCGACCAGCCGCTCTGGCTCGACGATCACCGTCGTCTCGCCGTGCGCAGTCTTCTCACCAACGTAGCCCGGGACGTCCTGCCAAGCCATTAGTTCCTCCGTTTCCCGAGCGAAGCGAAGGGACTAGCTGGACCCGCGGAAAATGCGCCAGCATTTTTCGCGGAAGAGCTCAAGATGCGACTCCGCGGAGGTCGTACGCCGGCGGGATTCCCGCCAGGACGCGCTCGTGCAGCCGGATGATCCCCTCCATGAGCGCTTCGGGGCGCGGCGGGCAGCCGGGCACGTAGATGTCGACGGCGACGATCTTGTCCACGCCCTGAAGAGTCGTGTAGTTGTTGAACATGCCGCCCGAGGACGCGCAGGCGCCCATCGCGATCACCCACTTCGGCTCCAGCATCTGGTCGTAGATCTGCCGGAGCGGCGCCGCCATCTTGTGCGCCACGCGGCCGGAGACGACGAGGAGATCGGCCTGCCGCGGCGACGCGCGGAACGCCTCCATGCCGAAGCGCGCGATGTCGTAGCGCGACGAGACGATCGCCATCATCTCGATCGCGCAGCAGGCGAGCCCGAAGGTGTCCGGCCACATCGACTTCGTCTGCGCCCACGCGACGGCCTTCTCGAGCGTCGTCAGGCCCAGGCTCTCCTCGAGGTTGCCGAGCTCGTTCTCGAACGAGCCGGGCTCCTTCCCGCGCATGAGCACGCGTTCCGACTTGAGGCCGTAGTCCCGCAGACGCTTGGGGCGGTTCACTGCCACTCCAGGGCTCCCTTCCGCCAGACGTACACGTAGGCGACCACGAGGATCGCGACGAAGAAGAGGAGCTCGACGAAGCCGAACCAGGCGAGCTCGTGGAGCACGACGGCGAGCGGATAGAGAAAGACGATCTCGATGTCGAAGACGATGAAGAGCATCGCCGTCAGGTAGAAGCTGATCGTGAAGCGCTGCTGCGGCAGCGGGCCTGCGGACACTCCGGACTCGAACGGGATGGCGCGAGCCCGTGTGCGCTTGCTCGGCCGCTGCGCGAAGACGAACGACCCAACGATCATCGAGGCCGGAATCGCGAGCGCGAACCCTCCGTAGATCAGGAAGGGCAGCCAGTTGTGGAGCACGCGATCCTCCCGCGGAGACAGCGCAACTTACCAGACCACAGTACCGCCACGAGCTAGGCGGAAAACCGCTCAACTGTGCGTGAGACGCCTGTTACAAAGTCGGCGCGTCCGACGGCCGTTTCGCGGCCTGTTTCCAGGGGGACTCGCTGCTACGATGCGAGGCATGGAGATCACCGAGCTGCCGGCCGCGACGACCCCGCTCCTGTCGGTCACGGAGCGTGCCGCGTCCAAGATCAAGGAGCTGCTCGCAGAGGAAGAGGACGTCAGCGTCCTGCGGGTCGCGATCCAGGGCGGCGGCTGCTCGGGCTTCCAGTACGGGCTCGGGTTCGACCGGGGCTCGCAGGAGGGCGACGTCGAGCTGACGATGCACGGCGTCGAGGTCGTCGTCGACCCGTTCAGCGCTCCGTACCTCCGCGGCGCGGAGATCGACTACCTCGACTCGATCCAGTCGTCGGGGTTCGCGATCAACAATCCGAACGCCGTCTCGTCGTGCGGCTGCGGCCACTCGTTCCAGGTCGAGGAGGGCGCCGAGGCGTCCGACGAGGTCGGCGGCTGCGGCTCCGGCTGTAGCCACTGAAGGCCCCGTCGACCTCCGTTCGACGGAGTAGGCTCCGCACGTCATCGACCTAGGAGGCGGCAGGGATGCAAGGCGTCAGGCGTGGGGCTCGCGCGGTCATGAAGTGGTTCGCCCCGCTGATCTTCCTCGCGATCATCGCCCAGATCTTGCTCGCTGGAGAGGGCATCTTCGGGATCAAGAAGGGGCCGAAGCTGGACGATCAAAAGACTCTCGACCCGCATCGCGCGCTTGGCTTCATCCTGACGGAGCCGGTTGCGATCCTCTTCCTGATCGTTGCGCTGCTCGCCTGGCACCCGGACGTGAAAGTCCGCCGCATCTCGCTCCTGCTTCCGTTCCTGACCTTCGCCCAGGCTCCTCTCTCGTGGGGCGGTCGCTGGAGCGGCATGTTCCACCCGCTGAATGCGTTCCTGCTCCTCGCGCTCTACGGCTGGCTCTCCGGGCGGTTGCACCGCGAAGGTCGCGCGACCGCGGCGGTCGCGCCGACGCCGACTGCAGCAGCTCCGTAGCGGGCTAGCATGGCGCCGTGAGCGGCACGGACGGCGTCGTCGACATCACCATTCTCGGCGCGGGCCCCGCTGGGCTCGCCGCTGCGTACTACGCCGGCCACCGGGACGCGTCCGTTCGAATCGTCGACTCGATCGAGCAGCTCGGGGGCCAGGTCGCGGCGGTCTACCCCGAGAAGAACGTCTTCGATGTCGCCGGCCACCCGAAGATCCTGGGCCGCGACCTCGTCGAGCTCTGCGCCGAGCAAGGCCTCCAGTGGGGCGCTGACGTGCACCTCGGCGAGGAGGTGCAGACCCTCGAGCGGATCTCGGAGAACGGCGAGGAGCTCCTTGCCGTCTCGACGAGCGGCGACGCGACCTACCTCAGCCGCGCGCTCATCATCACCGCCGGGCACGGCGCCTTCGAGCCGCGGAAGCTTGGCATCGAGGACATCGACGACTGGGAGGGCAAGGGCCTCCACTACTTCGTGCGCGAGAAGGACGTCTTCCGCGACCGGACGTGCGTCATCGTCGGCGGCGGCGACTCCGCGCTCGACTGGGTGCTCGGCCTCCAGGACACGGCGCGGCATCCGATCGCCGTCGTGCATCGCCGTGAGCGCTTCCGCGCGCTCGAGTCGTCGGTCAACGAGGCGAAGGAGCTCGAGAGCCAGGGTCGCGTGCGGATCCTCGTGCCCTGCGAGGTGCGCGAGATCCACGGCGACGGGCACATCAGCGCGGTGACGATCGAGAACGTCACGACGAACGAGCACTTCGAGGTCGAGTGCGACGCGCTGATCACACTGCTCGGCTTCCACTCGCACCTCGGCGCGATCGCCGAGTGGGGTCTCGAGCTGGAGGGCAAGCGGCAGATCAAGATCGACCCGACGACGTGCGAGACGAACCTGCCCCGCGTCTATGCGGCCGGTGACGTGGCCGGCTATCCGGGGAAGATCACGCTGATCACGATCGGGATGGGCGAGGCGGCGATCGCGGCGAACAACGCGGTCGCGCAGATCCGCGGCGAGAAGGTCCAGCCGAAGTACTCGACCGATTGACCGCTCACTCGGACGAGGGTCGGAGCGGCGGCCGGTTGCGCCGATCTCAGCCCCGTGGGCCAGACTGTCGAGTGCCTCCGCTGCGGGAAGCAACGTGACCGTCACGACGACGAGTGCCCGCGCTGCGGCTACCTCGGCTGGGCGGCCTCGAACGACCTGGACGAGCGCGTGCGACGCCGCCTCAGAGACCGGCCGCTCGAGGCTCGCAAGCTGCGGTCGGTCGCCTGACCCAGCGGGCTAGACTCGCGGGAGTGCGGAGTCTTTCTCGCGACGAAGAGCTCTGGGGGGCGGAGACGCGCAAAGCAGTCGAGAATTTCCCCGTCTCGGGTGAGCCGATTCCCGCTCCCGTTGCGCGCTGGCTCGGCCGGATCAAGGCCGCGGCGGCCCGCGTGAACGCCGAGCTCGGGCTGCTCGATCCCGAGAAGGCGGAGCGGATCGCGGCCGCCGCCGATCGTCTCGCGGCCGGCGAGCTCGACGACCAGTTCCCGATCGACGTCTTCCAGACCGGCTCGGGCACCTCGTCGAACATGAACGCCAACGAGGTGATCGCGAGCCTCGCCGGCGAGGACGTCCACCCGAACGACGACGTCAACATGGGCCAGTCGTCGAACGACGTGTTCCCGTCCGCCGTCCACCTCGCCGCCCTGGACGAGCTCGTGCGCGACCTGCTCCCTGCGCTCGCTCAGCTCGCTGACTCGCTGCAGGCGAAGGCGGCCGAGTTCGACGGCGTCGTGAAGTCGGGGCGGACCCACCTGATGGACGCGGTCCCCGTCATGCTGGGGCAGGAGTTCGCGGGCTACGCCGCCCAGGCGCGGCAAGGCTACGACCGCGTCGGATCGACCCTCGAGCGGCTGGGCCAGATCCCGCTCGGCGGCACGGCCGTCGGAACCGGGCTCAACACGCATCCGGAGTTCGCGGCTCGCGTGCGCGCGCGACTCGCCGAGGACACCGGGCTCACGATCTCGGCGCCTGCCGACTCGTTCGAGGCGCAGGCCGCGCGCGACGGGCTCGTCGAGGCCTCGGGCGCCCTGAAGACCGTGGCCGTCTCGCTGACGAAGATCGCGAGCGACCTGCGACTGATGGCCTCCGGCCCGCGGGCGGGGCTCGCCGAGATCGTCCTCCCCGAGCTCCAGAAGGGGA
>VAYE01000007.1 GCA_005883235.1 Actinomycetota bacterium | reverse complement strand
CGGACCGGCGCGAGCGGCGGGTAGACGATCGCGAGGTCGCGGTCGAGCGGGCTGACGAACGAGAGCAGGTGGAGAACCTCGCCGGCTCCGCGGTAGTGCGGCAGGTCGAACGCGATGACCTCGACGTCGGGGAGGGCGCGGCGCAGCGCGTCGGCGCCCGCCTTGTTCGTCCGGTAGCCGAGTCCGACGAGGAGCGTGCGCTCGTCGAGCCACATCGTGTCGCCGCCCTCGGCGAGGGCCGGCGCCTCGAGCGTGGCCGCGACCGGAATTCCCGCGCGTCCGAGGTCACGGGCGAGCGCGTCGGGCTCGGCCTGGCGGAGCTCCTTCCCCGGGCGGAACAGGATCGCCCCCGCGTCGGCCACGAGCGCCGGGTCGTACGCATAGATCGCGTCGAGCGCGCCGGGAAGGGGCTCCTCGGCGTAGACCACCTCGGCGCCGAAGTCGGCGAGCTGGGCCGCGAAGGCCTCGTGCTCGGCGGCGAGCCCGGCTGGATCGGGCTCCGCGCGCCAGCCGAACTCCCGCCAGCGGGCGCAGTCCTCGGCCCGGGGGGCGCGTACGAGCACGCGGCGCAGAGTCGCCGTCTGGCTCTGGCATCCGTAGAGCTTCGGCTCGGCGACGGCCATCGGCCCAGCCTAGTCTCTCGGAGCCGCGTCCCGGTGTCAGACACCCGCGCAGGAAACGCACCGAAGCGTGACGCGGGACACGCCGCTCAGGTGAGGCGCTCGAGGACGCGGGCGACGCCGTCCTCCTCGTTCGAGGCGGTGACCTCGTCCGCGACGGCCAGGACGTCGAGGTGCGCGTTCGCCACCGCCACGGCGTGCCCGGCCCACTCGAGCATCGGCAGGTCGTTCGGGTAGTCGCCGAACGCGACGACGGCCTCCGGCTCGATCTCGAGCTCGGCGCACAGCTCCGCGAGCGCGGCCGCCTTGCTCACGCCGGCCGCCGACACCTCGACGGTCCAAGGCCCGGGAACCGTCACCGATGCCTCCTCGCCGGCGAGCTCACGCGCCGCCGCCGCGATCGCCTCGAGGTCGTGCGCCTCGTGCCGAAGGATCAGCTTCGCGACCGGGGTCGCCACGAGCTCGTGGCCATCCGCGTACCGCGTGCCCGCGGGCGGCTCCCAATCCCACGCCGCGAAACCGGGCTCCAGGGAGAACTCCTCGCTCTCGGCGGCGAAGCGGATCCCAGGCAGGCGCGCACGGAGCTCGGTCACGAGACGCGCCGCGACCTTCGAGTCGAGCGGCCGCGTCCGAACCACCTCACCGGAGGCGAGGTCGAGACGAGCACGACGCGCATCCCGGCTCGGCGCACCCGCGCGAGAGCGGCCCGGCTTCGCTCCGACAGCGAGCCGTCGGGGCGCAGCAACGTCCCGTCGAGGTCGATGGCGGCTAGCCGAAAAATGCCCGCGCGACGTCGACCCGGCGGCGCAGCCGCCTGTCCGCGGAGCGGACCAGTGGACGGGGTCCGGGGGAACCGGGAGGTGCCCCCTCCGCGTTGCGGGTTCGCCTTCACCCGAAGAACGCGCGCGCGACGTCGAACCACTCGGGGGGGACGGTCTTGAGCTCGGCGGTGGCCTCGGCCAGGGAGACGTCGACGATCCGGTCGCCTCGGAGGGCGGCCATCTGCCCGAACCGCCCCTCGTGGACGAGATCGGCGGCCTTCAGCCCGTAGCGCGTCGCCAGGACTCGGTCGCGTGGCGTCGGAGTGCCGCCACGCTGGACGTGGCCGAGAACGGTCACCCGAGTCTCGTATCCGGTTCGCTCCTCGATCAGCTTCGCGAGCCGGTCGCCGACTCCGCGCGTCGACAGACGGACATGGCCGAACTGGTCGACCTCGGTCGGATCGCCGTCGTCCTCGCCCAGCTCGTAGCCCTCGCTGACGACCACGATCGAGAAGTCCTTCCCGCGTCCGTGGCGCCGCCTGAGGTCGTCGCAGCACTCGTCGATCGAGATCGGCTGCTCGGGGATCAGGATCACGTCGGCGCCGCCCGCGATCCCGCTCATGACGGCGATCCACCCCGTGTGGCGGCCCATGACCTCGACGACCATGACCCGGTTGTGCGACTCGGCGGTCGTGTGCAGGCGGTCGATCGCCTCGGTGGCGACGAAGACGGCCGTGTCGAAGCCGAAGGTGTAGTCGGTCGCCGAGAGGTCGTTGTCGATCGTCTTCGGCACGCCCACGACCGGGAAATCGTGCTCTGCGTAGAGCTTCGCGGCCACGCCGAGCGTGTCCTCGCCGCCGATCGCCACGAGCGCGTCGAGCCGCTCGGTGCGGAAGTGCTCGAGGACAGGACGCCGTCGACCTCGTGCCCGCGCGCAAAGCAGCGCCGCGCAACCGCGCGGATAACCGCGTTCAGTCCCGGGCAGTCCCCGCCGCCTGTCATGACGCCGACACGCATCGGCGCCGATCCTAGGGGAGAACAAGCTGGGTTTCGATTCGTTCGCCGCCGAAGGCGGGCTTTGCCCGACGAGCGCGAGTCTTGCCGGAAACCAGAAGGAGGGGGGCTCACGGGGGAACCCTGGGTTCACCCGTGCCGAGAAGGAGGGGGCTCACGGGGGAACCCCTGGGTTCACCGCTTTGCCGAAGGTGGGACTCGAACCCACACGAGGTTTCCCTCACCGGATTTTGAGTCCGGCGCGTCTACCGGTTCCGCCACTTCGGCGCACGATGAACAGTACCCCCACCTTTCGCCGGCTCGGCAAGACCGCGCTCTTGCCGAGCCTCACAGCGGCTATTGGAGAAGAAGGAGGGGGCTCACGGGGGAACCATGGGTTCACCCGTGCCTCTCCGGCGCGTCTACCGGTTCCGCCACTTCGGCGCGTGGCCATCGTAGCCCTGTCGCTGCCAAAGGGCTTGAAAGCGCACGTCGATGGGCTGATACTTGCGCTTCACGGCGCAGTGACGGCGTCGAGGTCATCGTCGCGGGACGGAGGAGGACACTGGTGAGAGAACGCCCATTTCTGGGGCTGCTCGTAGCGGCGGTTGCGGTGCTCGCGCTGATCGCGGCCGGCTGCGGTAGCAAGAAGAGCAGCAGCAGCAACACGAGCGGAGGCGGAGGCGTGACTGCGCTTCCCGCCTCGTCGTGCCAAACGATCTACCAGGGCAGCGCGAAGCCCGACTACATCATCGCCTCGGATCTTCCCCTGCAGGGGTCGAGCCGGGCGCAGACGATCGAGATGACGAAGGCGATCCAGTTCGACCTGAAGCAGCACAACTTCAAGGCGGGCAAGTACAACATCGGCTACCAGTCGTGTGACGACTCGACCGCGCAGGCCGGGAAGTGGGACTCCGGCAAGTGCTCGGCGAACGGCCACGCGTACGCCAACAACACGAAGGTGATCGGCGTCATCGGCACGTTCAACTCCGGCTGCGCCGAGATCATCATCCCGATCCTGAACCGCGCGTCCGGCGGGCCGGTGGGGATGGTGAGCCCTGCCAACACCTACGTCGGCCTCACGCACAGCGGCCCAGGCACGGCCGCCGGCGAGCCCGAAAAGTACTACCCGAACGGCAAGCGGAACTACATCAGGATCGTGGCGGCCGACGACTTCCAGGGCGCCTCGAACGCGTTGCTGGCGCAGTCGCTCGGCTACAAGAGCGTCTTCATCTTCAACGACAAGGAGGCGTACGGCCTCGGCGTCGCGACCGACTTCCGGAACTCCGCGAAGAAGCTCGGCCTGAAGATCGCCGGCTTCACCGCCTGGGACCCGAAGGCGTCGAGCTACGAGGCGCTCGCCAACAAGGTGAAGCAGTCGGGCGCCGACGTCGTCTACCTCGGCGGCCTCGAGTGCGAGAACGGCAGCAAGCTGATCAAGGACCTCCGTGGGAGGCTCGGGAAGACCTTCCCGCTCATCGCTCCCGACGGCTTCAGCTCGTTTACCTCCACGTTCAAGAACTCGGGCGGCGCAGCCGTCGGCATGTACATCAGCGTCGCCGGAGAGCCGAACAGCAAGCTCGGCCCCGCCGGGAAGAAGTTCGTCACGGACTTCGGGAAGCAGATCGGCACCGCGCCGAACCCGTACTCGGCCTACGGTGCGCAGGCG
The DNA here is from genome assembly GCA_005883235.1 of Actinomycetota bacterium. The sequence continues at coordinate 3,396 of VAYE01000007.1, read as the reverse complement.
ATGGAGGTCTTGCTGACGGCCATCCAGAACTCGGACGGCACACGGTCGAAGGTGGCGGAGAACCTGTTGAAGACAAAGGTCACCGACGGGATCCTCGGCACCTTCTCGATCAACGCGAACGGCGACACGACAGCGAACCCGGTCACGCAGTACAAGCTGCTGGCAGGTGGGAAGACGATCCCGTTCAAGACGATCATCCCGCCGGCGAGCCTGGTCAAGGTCGCATAACCTCAACGCTCTAGACGTAGAGCTGGGGGAGGCACGCGCCCTCCCCCAGCTCCTCCGAAGGAGAGAGGCGAGTGGCAACCGAGGCTCGGCGTCAGCCCATCACGATCCCGGAGCGGTTCCGCCCCGGGGTGATGCCGGTCGTCGGGGGGTTGCTCGTCCTCGCGCTCCTCGCCTGGCTCGGCGTCAACCTCGTCAAGACGCCGTACGACTTCCTCGAGATCGCACTGATCGGGATTACCGTCGGCGCGATCTACGCGCTCGTCGCCCTCGGGTACACGCTCGTCTACGGGATCCTCGAGCTGATCAACTTCGCCCACGGCGACGTCTTCATGCTCGGGGCGATGATGGCGGCGACGCTCACGGTGTCGACGTTCAGCCTCCACGACAACGAGGCCGCCTCGAAGTGGATCCCGGTCGTGCTGCTCGCGCTCCTGATCGGGATGGTCTTCTGCGGCGTGCTGAACGCGACGATCGAGCGCATCGCCTACAAGCCGCTCCGCAACGCCCCCCGGCTCGCGCCGCTGATCACTGCGATCGGGATGTCCTTCATCCTCCAAAACGTCGGTCTCGCCTGGAAGGGCGCGAACTACGTCCCGGTGCCGAACATCCTCCCGCGCGGGAACGTGTTCCGGCTCGGCACGGCCGACTACCAGTGGAACAAGCTCATCGTCTTGATCGTCACGATTCCGGTGCTCGTCGGGCTCGTCTTCCTCGTGCAGCGGACGCGCCAGGGAAAGGCGATGCGGGCGACGGCGCAGGACTCGGACGCCGCCGCGATGATGGGCATCAACGTCGACCGGACGATCTCGTTCACGTTCCTCATCGCCGGCGCGCTTGCGGGCGCCGCGGGGCTCTTGTACGCGCTCTACGTGACGAACGTCCGGTACGACCAGGGCTTCCAGCTCGGGCTGATCGCCTTCACGTCCGCGGTCTTCGGCGGCATCGGCAACCTCCCGGGCGCGGTCCTCGGCGCCACGCTGATCGGATTGATCCAGGCGTTCAACGAGGGCCTGGCCTGGCACGCGCCCGGGAGCGACTGGACGCAGTCGATCGTCTTCAGCATCCTGATCCTGATCCTCGTCTTCCGTCCCGAGGGACTCCTCGGCGAGCGGACACCGGAAGGCGGCTGATGGCGCGGCCGAGAACGGGCGATGTCCGCGGTTGGTTCGGCGACCGGTCCGCGCTCGAGAACCGACTGCTCGTCGCGCTCGCCGTCGACGCGGTCGTCTTCGTCCTCGTCGGGGTCTTCTCCGGCGTCAGCGCCTCGTTCATCCTCACGCTCGCCGTGCTGAACCTGCTCTTGGTCCCTCCGTGGAGCACGCTTGAGGTCGGCGGCCGGCGGATCGGCCGCCTCGTTCAGCCGGTCGGGCTCATCACGCTCGCCCTCACCTACCCGTTCTACGTCGGGAAGGAGTTCCAGATCCCGATCTTCGGCGCGTTCCCGGACGTCGCGACGGGTGTCGTGATGCTCGTCTTCATCATGATGGCGATCGGGCTCAACATCGTCGTCGGCTACGCCGGCCTGCTCGACCTCGGCTACGTCGCCTTCTACGCCATCGGGGCCTACACGGTCGCGTGGTTCGCGTCCGTGCAGTTCGCGAAGCACAACGTCCATTTCCTGTCGGTCGGCGTCGGCCCGGGGGTGCCGGGCTTCCACATCTCGATCTGGCTGCTCCTCCCTGCGGCCGGGATCATCACGGCCCTGGCGGGCGTGCTCATCGGCCTGCCGACGCTCCGCCTCCGGGGGGACTACCTCGCGATCGTCACGCTCGGCTTCGGCGAGATCCTCCCGCAGATCGCGCGCAACGGAGACAGTCTCTTCAACACCGGCTTCAACCTGACGAACGGGCCGAACGGCATCACGCCGATCGACGCGCCCGGCTTCTTCGGCGTCAACTACCTGGTCGGCTCGGGCACGTTCTGGACGAGCGACCGCCTCTTCTACTGGACGGCGCTCGCGCTCGTGCTGATCACCGCGTTCTGCTCCTGGCGCCTCCGCGACTCGCGGCTCGGCCGCGCCTGGATCGCGATCCGCGAGGACGAGACCGCCGCCGCGGCGATGGGCGTGCCGCTGATGCGGACGAAGACCTGGGCGTACGCCACAGGCGCCTTCTTCGGCGGTGTCGCCGGCGCGTTCTACGCGAGCTTCAAGAGCGCGACCTTCCCGGGCGACTTCTTCTTCAACATCTCCGTCTTCATCCTCTGCATGGTCATCCTGGGCGGGATGGGCAACATCCTGGGCGTCGTCGTCGGCGCGGCATTCCTCGCCTACCTCGACCGCGAGGGTCTCGCGAACATCGGCGGCTGGATCAACCAGCACTTCCACGCCAACATCGACGTCCCGAAGTACGAGTTCGGGATCTTCGGGATCATCCTGCTGGTGGTGATGCTCTTCCGCCCGGAGGGTCTGATACCGAGCTCGAGGCGGGCGGCGGAGTTCCACGAGGGCGTCGCCGACGAGCCCCTCTACGACGTGCAGCACTGATGGCGGACCTGCTCGTCGCCGAGAACGTGCGCAAGGAGTTCGGCGGCCTGACCGCCGTGAACGACGTCGACTTCACCGTGCCGGAGGGCTCGATCGTGAGCCTGATCGGCCCGAACGGAGCGGGAAAGACGACGTTCTTCAACATGCTCACCGGCGTCTACAAGCCGACGGCGGGGCGGATCACGTTTAGCGGAGAGAACGTCACCGGGAAGCCGCCGCACGCGATCACGGAGCGCGGGATCGGCCGCACGTTCCAGAACATCCGCCTCTTCCAGAACATGACGGCGCTCGAGAACGTCCTCGTCGGGATGCACGCGAGACTCAAGGGCGGCATCGTGGGCTCGATCACCCGTTTCCCGGGCTCACCGGTCGACCGGGAGGAGAAGGAGTCGCGGGTGCGCGCGCTCGAGCTCCTCGCCTTCTGCGACCTGCGCCGGCGCGAGAACCTGATCGCGAAGGAGCTCTCCTACGGGGACCAGCGGCGGCTCGAGGTCGCGCGCGCTCTCGCGACGGTGCCGAAGCTGCTCCTGCTCGACGAGCCCACCGCCGGGATGAACCCGCAGGAGACGGCCGACTTCACGGCGTTCGTCGAGCGGCTGCGACGGGAGGAGGGGCTGACGGTGCTGCTGATCGAGCACGATATGCGGGTCGTGATGGGCGTGTCTGACCGGGTCACCGTCCTC
>VAYE01000315.1 GCA_005883235.1 Actinomycetota bacterium | reverse complement strand
ATCGACCGGATCGACGTCGCGCCGTTCACGGCGCGCGGGATCGTCCAGGACTACAAGTCGGGCAAGAGCGTCCACTCGGCGCGGGCGATCGACGCCGAGCTGCGGCTCCAGATCCCGCTCTACATGCTCGTGCTCCGCGACCTCGTGGGGATCGAGCCGCTCGGCGGCGTCTACCGCGCGCTCGCCGGCCGCCGCGCCGCGCGCGGGATGCTGCGGGCCGAGTCCGAGGAGGACGTGCCGGGCTTCTCCAAGCGGGATTACCTCCCTGAGGACGAGTTCTGGACGCAGATCGAGACGGCGCGCACGCGGGCCGCGACCTACGCGCGGCGCATCCAGGCGGGCGACGTGCGCCACGACCCGAAGGGGGACGAGTGCCCCGCCTGGTGCGACCTGTGGCCGATGTGCCGGGTGCCGCGCGCATGAATCCCGAGCAACTGCGCGCCGTCGAGGCCGAGGGCGAGGTCTTCGTCTCGGCCGGCGCCGGGACCGGGAAGACCTCCGTCCTCGTCGAGCGCTTCGTCCGCGCGGTGTGCGACCGCGGGATCGACGTCGATTCGGTCCTGGTCATCACGTACACGCGCAAGGCGGCGGGCGAGCTGCGGCGGCGGATCCGCGAGGAGCTCGTCGCCCGCGGGCGGCGCGACCTCGCGCGGCAGCTCGACGGCGCCTGGATCTCGACCATCCACGGCTTCTGCGCCCGCCTCCTGCGCGCGCACCCGTTCGCGGTCGGGATCGACCCGCGCTTCCGCGAGCTCGACGAGGCGCAGGGGGCGGTCGTGCGCGGCGAGGCGTTCGAGCGCGCGCTCGAGGAGTTCTGCGCCGGTCGCGACCCGGAGCGGCTGCGGCTCCTCGCGACGTACGGCGCGGACGGCCTCCGGCGGATGCTCACCGCCGTCTACGAGACGCTTCGCTCGGCCGGGCGCGAGCTCGTGCTCGAGCTCGGCGAGCGGCCGAGCCTCGAGGAGCGGCTGGCCGAGCTGGGCGAGGCCGCTCGGTGCCTCGTGGACGACGCGGCGGCGACCGAGCTCCAGCGGGCGAACGCGGCGCGGGCGCTCGACCTCGACCGTGCGCCCGAGGGCCTCCTCGACCTGAGCGACCTGCGGGCGAGCGGCGAGCGCGCGGCGACCTACGAGGAGGCGCGGAAGCGCGTCGAGCAGGTCGCGCTCGAGGAGCTCGCCGCACGCGACCGCGACCTGCTCCAGGACCTCCTCGGCCGCTTCGCGGACGAGTACGCCGCCGCGAAGGCGCGGGAGTCGGTGCTCGACTTCGAGGACCTCCAGCTCCTGGCGCGCGACCTCCTCCGCGACGACGCGGCCGTGCGCGAGGCCGAGCAGCTCCGCTTCCGCCTCATCATGGTGGACGAGTTCCAGGACACGAACCGCCTCCAGTGCGAGCTCGTCGACGCGCTCGCCGGTGGGCCCGTCGCGAAAGAGATCTTCTTCGTGGGCGACGAGTTCCAGTCCATCTACGGGTTCCGGCACGCGGACGTGCAGGTCTTCCGCGAGCGGCGGGAGCAGGCGGCGCAGCTCCTCGCGCTGACGCGGAACTACCGCTCGCGGCCGGAGGTGCTCGCGGCCGTGAACGAGCTCTTCGGCTCCGACTTCGGGGACGGCTACCAGCCGCTCGCCGCCTCGGCCGAGTTCGCCGACCCGGTCTTCGGTCACCCCGTCGAGCTGCTTGTCACCGACAAGGCGAGCTACCGCGACACCGGCGAGCATTGGCGCCGCGCCGAGGCGCGCCACATCGCCCGCCGCGTGCGCGAGCTCGTCGACGCCGGCGACGCCACCCCCGGCGAGATCGTCCTCCTCTTCGCCGCCGGAACCGACGCCGAGTGGTACGAGGAGGAGCTCCGCGCGGCCGGCCTGCCGACCTACCGCGCGACGGGCAAGGGCTACTTCGGCCAGCAGCAGGTGGTCGACCTG
>VAYE01000197.1 GCA_005883235.1 Actinomycetota bacterium | reverse complement strand
ACTCGGGCTCGCTCCCCAAGCACCTGGCAGACGTCGCCCACCGCGACCAGGCCGAGGCGCTCGTCGAGGCTGCCCTCGAGGAGGTGCGCCTGCTCGAGAGCCTCGGCTTCTACGAGTTCAAGATCTCGGTCAAGTCGAGCCACGTGCCGACGATGATCCGGGCCTACCGCACGCTCTCGGAGAAGGTTCCGTACCCGCTGCACCTCGGCGTGACTGAGGCGGGGACGCCGTACTCCGGCTCGATCAAGAGCGCCGTCGGGATGGGGGCTCTGCTCGTCGACGGGATCGGCGACACCATCCGCGTCTCGCTCACCGCTGATCCGGTCGAGGAGGTGCGGACCGCGTTCGAGATCCTGAAGGCGCTCGGCCTGCGCGAGCGCGGGCCGATCATGATCGCCTGCCCTTCCTGCGGCCGCGACAACGTGGGCGTGCAGACGCTCGCGGAGGCGGTGGAGGAGCGGCTGCGGGCCTACCCGCAGCACTTCGAGGTCGCAGTCCTCGGCTGCGCGGTGAATGGGCCCGGCGAGGCGGGCGACGCGGACTTCGGCATCGCCGGCGGCCGCGACGTCGGCTTCGTCTACGCCCACGGCCGCGTGCTCAAGAAGGTCTCCTCGGACATCCTGATCGACGAGCTTTTCCACGAGATCGACAAGTGGATCGCCGACGGAATGCACCGCCCGAAGCGCCTCAAGATGGCCAAGCCGGCCGCCCTGGCCATGGCAGAAGCCTCGATGATCCCGCTCGAGTAGTCTCAGGCGGCAACGGTGATTGCTCGAGGTTCACAGCTTTTCCTGCCGACGCTGCGCGAGGATCCCGCCGACGCCGAGGCCGTCTCGCACAAGCTGCTCGTCCGCGGCGGCTTCATCCGCCAGGTCGCCGGCGGGCTCTGGACGCTGATGCCGCTCGGCTGGCGCGTGCACCGGAAGGTCGAACAGATCATCCGCGAGGAGCTCGACGCATTCGGCGCGCAGGAGCTGCTCATGCCAGTCCTCACGCCCGCCGAGCTCTGGGAGGCCACAGGACGAATCTCGATCCCGGAGCTCTTCCACCTGAAGGACCGCATCGGCCGCGACTACATCCTGCCGCTCACGCACGAGGAGACGGTCGCCTTCCACGCGCGCGAGATCCGCTCGTACAAGGAGCTGCCGCAGATCTGGTACCACTTCCAGACGAAGGACCGCGACGAGCCGCGCCCCCGCGGTGCCCTGCTCCGCCTCCGCGAGTTCATCATGAAGGACGGCTACTCGTTCGACCGCGACGAGGCCGGGCTCGACGAGAGCTTCCAGAAGCACTCTGTCGCCTACACCCGGATCTTCGAACGGTGCGAAATCGAGGCCTACGAGGTCGCCGCGGAATCCGGGATCATGGGCGGGAGCGGCAGCAAGGACTACCTTGCGCCCACCGGCTCGGGTGAGAACACGCTCGTGACCTGCGAGAACGGCGACTACGCGGCCGACCTCGAGATCGCGCAAGGGCGGCCTTCGTCACCCGAGTTCCCGGACGAGCTACCTGAGCCGCAGGAGGTCGCTACTCCCGGGCAGCGAACGATCGAGGCCGTCTCGGAGTTCCTCGGCGTCGACCCCCGTGCCACGGCGAAGGCGATGCCTGTCGTGACGGACGGGCGTGTCATCCTCGCGCTGGTGCGGGGCGACGACCGGCTCAACGAGATGAAGCTGCTGGAGGCTCTGGGTGAGGACTTCCGGCCGGCCGAGCAGGAGGAGATCCGCCAGACGTTCGGGGCCTCCGGCGGCTCGATCGGCCCGGTGGGCGCTTCGGTCGAGGTGCTCGCCGACGAGGCGCTGCGCGAGGGGCAGTACGTCGTGGGTGCCAACCGCGACGACGTGCACCTGCGCGGCGTCCAGGCCGGCCGCGACTTCGAGCCCCGGTTCGCCGACCTGCGAGAGATTCGCGAAGGAGACGCGTGCCCCGAGTGCGGCGGGCATCTTCATCTTCAGATTGCGATCGAAGTCGGGCACATCTTCAAGCTCGAGACGAAGTACACCGCGCCGCTCGGGGCGACGTTCCTCGACGAGAACGGCTCCGAGAAGGTGCTGATCATGGGCAGCTACGGGATCGGCCCCGCGCGGATGATGGCTGCGGCGGTCGAGCAGCACCACGACGAGCAGGGAATCGTGTGGCCGCGCTCCGTGGCCCCGTACGATGTGCACGTGGTCGCGTTGCCCGGGGTGGATGAGCAGGCGGAGGAGACCGCGCGCGTGCTCGACGAGGCAGGGGCGGACGTCCTGCTCGACGACCGTGACCAGCGCGCCGGCGAGAAGTTCGCCGACGCAGACCTGATCGGGATACCGCTGCGGGTCACAGTGGGCAAGAAGACGCTCGAGGACGGAGCGGTCGATGTGCGCGAGCGTGAGAGCGGGGAAGAGCGGCGCGTGCCGATCGGCGAGCTCGGGAGCGTGCTCTGATGGCCCGCAGGCGCCGGTTCAGCGAGCAGCCTTTCGGCCCGACGATCGAGCACCTGATGGGCGAGACCGGCGTGACCTACCGCGGCCTCGCGGACAAGACGAAGCTCTCCGCGGGCTACCTCAACCACCTCGTGCACGGCAACCGCCCGGTGCCCTCGGACAAGGTCGTCCGGCAGCTCGCCAAGGCGCTCGGCGTCGAGCCCGAGCACTTCCGTGAGTACCGCCTGCGCGTGATCACACGCAAGCTCGAGGCCATGCCGGACCTGATCGACCGGCTCTACAAACGCCTGGGCTGAGGAGCGCTTACGCGACCAGCTCGACGTACGCGTCGGGGTGGAGCGAGCGCCAGACTCTCAGGTACGACTCGACCTCCATCCGCGTCCAGTCCTCGCGGAGGGCGTCGATGTCTGGCCGCGTGTCGAGACCCGGGCTCTCGCGGCAGTCGTGGCAGCGGGACGAGCCGAGCCGGAAGAGGGAGTCGGCGATCAAGTTGCCGCAGCGGTAGCAGAGGCCTGACTGCAGGCGCTGCACGGCTGCGTCGGGGTCGATGGGGTGGCCGAGGCCGACTCCCACCGTCGCGGGCCCGAGATCACGCACGCTGCATTGGCACCTGCGGAGGAACGTGACGAGCTCCGTGGTGAGCGAAGGGTCGTGAAGTCTCAGTTGCACCATGACTGTGCCTTGCCCAGAGTCTGAGACGCGCGGCGGACGTCGAGCAACGGCGAGAAGAACAGGTTTCGGTCCAGTAAATGGGTTTACAGCGGGGGGCGCGTGACTAAGATCCTGATTGAAACATCCGAGGGCGGGGGAATTGAGGGTGCTGCGGTGAAACCAATCGAAAATGCGGTAATTCTGGATGCGTCGCCCCTCTGGCTGGGCGCGATCGAGGACGTCCTGTCGAAAAACGGCGTGGAAGTCGTCGGGTCTGCGCGTGAGGCAGAGCGCGCGCTCGAGCTCGTCGACCGCCACAAGCCAGGCCTCCTCGTCGCCGATCCCGTGGCGGGCGGGGTCGAATGCGTTCGCGAGGCGCGCTCACGTGTTCCGGATCTGACGGCGGTCGCGGTCGGGTCGCTGGAGGAGCCGGGTCAGGTCCTGGCGGCGTTCGGCGCAGGCGCGATCGCGTTCGTCGTGAAGACCGAGCGCTTCGACTCGGTGGAGGCCGCGCTTCCCGAGGCGCTCTCGCCTTCGCCGCTCGAGACGACCCGACCAGCCGCGGCTTAGGGCCTACGAGCCCGAGCGTGCTTGGGCCGTGTCGACCACAAGCGCCGTCACGAGCTCGAGCGTTTCGATCAGCTCGCCGGCAGAGGGCGGCCTGCGGAGGAACGCGACGGCTCCGGCGCGGTGAGCCTCGACGGCGTCGAGCTCGGTGTCCTCATCGGTGAGGATCAAGACCTTGGGCGGCTGCTCCTCGTGCGAGAGCCGGCGAGCAGCGTCGAGGACGTCGAGCTCGCCAGGGGCGGCGTCGAGCAAGACGACATCAGGCGAGAGCGATTCGGCCTGCCTGGCGGCCTCCTCGGCGTCGAAGGCGACGCCTACGACGTCGAAGCGCGTGCTTCCCTCGAGCCGCGCCTCGAGCGCCTTCACGAGCAACTTCTGGCCGCCCGCTAGCAGGATCCGGATCGGTTTCTCGGGGGCGGCGCCCGACATTGAATGACTATCTCTCGCTGACGGCGAGGAGTGAAGCCAGTATGTGCTGGCCATCCGGCCAGGATCCGTTTCACCATACTCGACGTCTCTTACACATGAGCCGAGTCTGGGCGGAATGCGAGCGTGAGGTGTGCGAGGTGTGAGCGTCAACCAGAGGTCATGCCTGAGGCCCGGCGAGCCCTGGCGCAGCCTGCCGAGGCATCGCTTGCGATGCCTCGTGAAAGCTCGCCCGGCCTCCGCCGGGCGAGCGTTAACCCAGAGCGTGGTTACACCGCCGCTTGACGGGGCGTGGCGCAGCCTGCCGAGGCATCGCTTGCGATGCCGTGTGAGAGCTCGCCCGGCTCCGCCGGGCGAGCGTTAACCCAGAGCGTGGTTACACCGCGGCTTGACGGGGCGTGGCGCAGATGCCACGGCTGCTCGCCCTCTCCTACTTCGCGCCGAGCGTGCTACCGCGCTTGCTCCGGGCGGCGGGCGGGGCCGGGCTGCCGGCGAACGCGCGCGTGTACGTCGGGAGCTACGGCGTCGGGGGCGAGCTCGCAGACGCGATCGAGAACGCGGGCTATCGCTACGCGCCGATGTTCCACCTGAAGCCGAGCTGGTACTGGGAGCGCCGCAGGCTTCCGCAGGACACTGCAAACAGAAGCCTTGCCGGCCCGCTGCCGGATCTCCCGGAGCTGCTCCGCCTCTCGACTGCGCCGCGAGTCCGGTGGGGAGTTGAGCTCGGCGCCCGCTTTCGCGACGCGATTCGCGCGGCCGAGGACGCCGGTGCGACGGTGCAGGCGTGGCAGCTCGACGAGATTCAGGCCGAGGCGGCGGGCGGCCAGGGCCGCCAGTACCGAGAGTTCACGCGCGGCGTCCTCAGCGGCCTTCTCTCGGGAAGGACGCGGCTCGGCGACCGCCCGCGCCAGGGGCTCGTGTGGTGGGCCCACACGGCGTTCACGCTCCCGCGCCGGCCCGTCACGCCGGAGCTCAGCGCCTTCTGGCGGATCCTGAATCGGTCGTGCCTGGGCCTGCTCGGCGAGGAGTACCCCGAGTTCGTGGGTGATCCGAGGGCGGCCGCACGCGCCGAGGCGAGCGGCCAGCGCGCCCTGCAGCAGGGAGGACCCGTGCGTCAGGCCCTCGCGCGCAAGTACGTCGCCGCCATGACGCCCGGCTATCACCTCGCGGCCGGGCTGGGCGGGAACACGCGCGGGCTCGCGCCGGCCGAGGTCGACCGCTGGCGGGAGAGCTACGTGGCCGCCCGCGACGCTGCCGCAGTTGCAGGATTCGCCGAGTTCGACTTCCGCTTCGGGAACAACCGACTACGCGTGATGCAGGCCGTCCTGCACGCGCTCGCCCGGCACCTCTAGAGACCCGGCAGCCAACCGTCCTCGTAGGTGACGCGCTTGGGCCGCTCGAGGTCGGCGTACGCCTCGGACGGATTGTTCGTCTCCTGCGCAACGGAGATGCCGTGCTTCGCGGCCACGCGCGAGGGCGGGTACACCAGGCCCTTGCGGCCGCGACCCCGTGCGCCGACTGCGACCACAACCGACGGGCCGTCTCCGGCGCCGACGATCATGTGCCTGGTCCCGGGCGGCGAGTGGAAGAAGTCCCAGGCCCGGAGCTCCCGCTCCTCGTCTTCGACGACCACGACACAGCGGCCGGAGACGACGAGAAAGTCCTCCTGCGCGTTCTCGGCGTGGTAGCGGCCGAGGCTCTCGCCGGGCTGGAGCACGCTGATGTTGACGCCGAGCTGCGGGAAGCGCCGTTTGCCCTCGAAGTCGCAGTAGACGCCGAGGCGCTCCCAGCGGCGCCAGCGGATCTCTCCCGCGTTGACGACGAACCAGCCCGAGCCCTCGGGCGCGAGACCGAACTTCGTCTGTCGCAGCGGTGCTTCCGGGACCGTCACGGCGTGAACTCTAGAAGCGAGAAACCGGCGCGCGGCGCCCTCCGTATCTACGGGCGAAAGGGGGGTGAAAACATGACGTTTTCCCGCAAGACGCTCTGGATCGGCACAGCCGTGATCGCCCTCGCCGTTCTCGCCGTCGTGCTCGTGGTCGTCTATTCGGGCGGCGGCGGCGGTGGCGGTGGCGGCGGCGGCTATTAGGCCGTAGCGAAGACGTCTGCGCCGCACCCGAAGATGAGCGCAGCGTGCACGTCCTGGGGCTCGACGCCCGCGAGCGAACGATGCTCGAGGTCAACATCGACGTCCGACCAGCGCTCGAGCCCCAGCGCGGCCGCCCCCTCGTCCGCGCCGCAGCAGAGCAGCGTCGAGACCGAGACGATGTTGCGTCTACGTGTCACCCTGCGCGCAATCCCCTCGAGCTCTCGCAGCTCTTCGAGTGGGTCGATGCGCACGTTCGAGTCGGAGCCGATGCACATCCCGATCCCTCGGGCGCAGATCTCCTCCACCGGGCAGAAACCGTCGCCGAGGTTCGCCTCCGTCGTTGGGCAGACGCAGACGCGGGCGCCGGCTTCGGCGAGGAGGTCGAGCTCGTGCTCGTCGGCGTGGGTCGCGTGCACGACCGTCGTGTGCGGGCCGAGGCAGCCCGCCTCCGCGAGCAGCTCGACCGGCCGCAGCCCGTGCTCGGCAACGCATTCCTCGATCTCGCGCGGCTGCTCGTCGGCGTGCACGTGCAGCGGCAGCGACTCGCGGGCGGCGTAGGCGCCCAGCTCCTCGAGCCACTCCCGCGGGCAGGCGCGGACGGAGTGGGGCGCGAGCCCGACTCGCACTCCCGTCGCACGCACCGACTCGAGCTGCTCCAGGTACTCGGCCGGCGAGTCCTGGCGGAGGCGCTCCAGCCCGCCGCGCCCGTAGGCCGCGAGCAGGAGGACGATCTCGATCCCGGCCTCCGCCGCCGCCTCGACCGCCGCGTGAGCCTCCGGCAGCCCGAGGTAGTGGAACTCGCCGACAACTGTGTAGCCCGCGGCCAGCATCTCGCGGTACACCGGGACGTAGCCTGAACGGACCTGGTCGGGGGACAGTCCCTCGGCCAGGGCCAGCATGGCCGAGCGCCACTCCCAGAAGTCCGAGCCCTCCGTGCGTCCGCGCAAGGCGCGCTGGAAGGCGTGGCTATGCGCGTTGACGAAGCCCGGCAGCGTGAGCCTTTCCGCCACCCCCGTATCCTTTCAGCATGGCGACGCGCGCCGTTCCAGCCCCAGTGGCTCAGATTCCGAACGCGCTGACCGTGGCCCGGCTCGTGGTGATCCCGGTCTTCGTGGCCCTCGTCCTGACCTGCGACGGTGGCCGGAGCTGGCCCGCCGCGATCCTGTTCGGGGCCGCAGCCGTCACCGATCAGATCGACGGCTGGCTGGCGCGCGTGTGGCACGTCGAGTCCGGCTTCGGCAAGGTCGCCGACCCGCTCGCCGACCGGCTGCTGATCGACGCCGCGGTCATCCTCCTCTGGCACGCGGGCAGGCTGCCCTGGGCCGCCCTCGCGATCCCGGCGCGTGACGTTGCGCTCGTCGCGGGGTACAAGCTCGTCGTGGAACGCGGCTACGACTTTTCCGTCAACCTCGCAGGCAAGGCGGCGACCTGGCTGCTGTACGCGTCGCTGGGCTTCGTGATGGTGACCCGCGAGAGCACCGACTGGCCGCTCTGGCTCTTCTGGACGGGCTTCGCGCTCGCCGTCGTGGCGCTCGCCGGCTACCTGCTCAAGGCGCGGCGGGAGGTGAAGGTGACGTGAGGGCCGTCGTGATGGCGGGCGGCGAGGGCACCCGGCTGCGCCCGCTGACCTCGAACCAGCCGAAGCCGATGGTTCCGGTCGTCGGAAAACCCTGCATGGAGCACATCATCGAGCTCCTTCGCGACCACGGCTTCGACGAGGTGATCGTGACGCTCGCGTTCATGCCGCAGGCGATCCGGAGCTACTTCGGGGACGGGGAGGGGCTCGGGCTCGCGATCGAGTACTCCGTGGAGGAGTCGCCGCTCGGGACGGCCGGCTCGGTCAGGCTCGCCAGCGAGAAGCTCGACGAGACCTTCCTCGTCATCTCGGGCGACGCGCTCTGCGACGTCGACCTGAGCGAGATCATGCGCGTCCACCGCGAGCGCGAGGCGGCGGTCACGATCGGGCTCAAGTCGGTCGACAACCCGCTCGAGTTCGGCATCGTCGTCACCGACGAGGACGGCCGCGTCGAGCGCTTCCTCGAGAAGCCCTCCTGGGGCCAGGTCTTCTCGGACACGATCAATACCGGCATCTACGTCCTCGAGCCCGAGGTCTTGCGCCACGTGCCGACCGACCGGCCCTACGACTTCTCGAAGGAGCTCTTCCCGCTCCTGCTCGAGATGGGCCGCCCGATCTACGGCCACGTCTGCGAGGGCTACTGGCAGGACGTCGGCGACCTCGACCAGTACCGGCAGGCGAACTTCGACGCGCTCGACGAGCACGTGCGCCTGAACGTGCCGGGGATCCGGCTGCGCGGGAACATCTGGGTGGGGGAGGGGGTCGACATCGAGGACCTCGAGCGCATCGAGGGGCCGGCCTTCGTCGGCAACTACTGCCGCGTCTCGCCCGAGGCCTCGGTCGGCCCGTACTCGGTGCTCGAGACGAGCGTGACGCTGCGCGAGGGCGCCCGCACCGCCCGCTCCGTGATCGACGCCGCGACGTACGTCGGCCAGAGCGCGGTCATCGAGGGCGCGATCATCGGTCGCCGCTGCGAGGTTCGCCGCCACGTGCGGATCCAGGAGGGCGTCGCGATCGGCGACGACGTCGTGCTCGGCGCCGAAAGCGTCATCGCGCAGGGCGTCCGCATCTACCCGTACAAGGAGGTCGAGTCCGGCTCGCACATCTTCGAGAGCCTGATCTGGGAGTCGCGCGCCTCGTCGCGCCTCTTCGGCAAGGACGGCGTCGCGGGCCTCGTCAACGTCGACGTGACGGCGGAGGCCGTCGTCCGGCTCGCGATCGCGCTCGGAACGGCGCTCAAGCGCGACTGCCGCGTCGTCGCGAGCCGCGAGTCGCCGGCCGCCTGCCGGATGATCAAGCGGGCGATGATCTCCGGCCTGAACTCGACCGGCGTCGACGTCGCCGACCTGCGCGTCCTGCCGGCCGCCGTGAGCCGCCACCTCCTGAAGACGCACGGCTACGACGTCGGCTTCCACGTCGGCACGAGCTCGGTCGACCCGGAGGTCGTCCAGATCCGCTTCTTCGAGCAGCCCGGGATCCAGCTGACGCCGTCCATGCAGAAGGAGATCGAGAAGCACTTCACGCGGCAGGAGTTCCGGCGCGCCGCCTACGACGAGGTCGGCTCGGTCACGTACCCGGCGCGCGTGCGCGAGAGCTACGCGCAGGACCTGCTCTCGAGCCTCGACGTGGAGGCGATCCGGAGGCGCGGCTTCCGGCTCGTCGTCGACTACGGCTACTCGGCCGCGTCGTTCGTGCTCCCGCTCGTGCTGGGCCCCCTCGGCGTCGAGGCCGTCTCGGCGCACACCTTCGCGGCCGAACGGGAGGAGCCCGCCCCCGGCGAGCGGCTCCAGCAGTCGATCGCGCAGGCGCGGCGGCTCGTGACCGCGGTGGGCGCCGATCTCGGCGTCGTCTTCGACCGCGCGGCCGAGCGGCTGTACCTGATCGACGAGCGCGGCCAGGAGATCCCGGTGGAGCAGACGCTCCTCCTCTTCCTGCGCCTGATCGGCTCGAACGGCCGCCGCGGCAAGCTCGCCTTTCCGGTCACCGTCACGAGCCAGGTGGACGAGCTCGTGCGGGACAGCGACCTCGAGGTCGTGCGCACGCCGGCCTCGCTCGCCGAGCTGACGCGCGCGGCGGCGGAGCAGGACGTGATCTTCGCCGGCGCGGTCGGCGGCGGCTACGTCTTCCCCGAGTTCCTGCCCGCCTACGACGCGGTCGCGAGCCTGTGCAAGCTCCTCGAGCTCCTCGCGCCCGTCGAGCAGCCGCTGTCGGCCCTCGTCTCCGACCTGCCGGCGCCGACGCTCGTCCACGACGAGCTCCCGTGCCCGTGGGCGATGAAGGGGCTCGTCATGCGTGTCCTCACCGAGCGCCTCCGCGACCGCGACGTCGACACCCTCGACGGGATCAAGGTCTTCGACGAGCGCGGCTGGGCTCAGGTGCTGCCCGACCCCGACGAGCCGGTCATCCACCTGTACGCCGAAGGCAGGACGCCGGAGGACTCACGGGAGCTGCAGGACGAGCTTCGGGAGCTCGTCGAGGAGATCATGGCCGAGGAGCCTGCGGCGGCCAGATCCTGAGGCTGAGGCGGCCCGACCCTAAAGCTGAGGTTGACCCCTGGGCCTCCGGGCTGCTTTACTGGGAGGGCTGTGGAAGCCGACGCCTTCCCCGATCTCGCCTCGCTCGCCGACGAAGAGCTCAAGGGGCTCATCGAGCGCTACCAGACGGAGGAGCGCGAGGTCTCGTTCCGGCGCCGCATGCTGCACGGCTACATCGACATGCTCCGGACGGAGCTCGTCGCACGGTTGCGGGAGTCGGGCGGGAAGAGCGTGCTCGAGGACGTCGACGTCGAGCGGCTGACGGACATCCTCGCCGCGAAGGCGCCGCCGCCGAATCCGGAATGACCCACGTCTACTGCCCCGAGTGCGGCTTCCAGAACCCGGAGGCCGCGAACTACTGCGCCAAGTGCGGCGCGCTCCTCGTGCGGGACAGCGGCGCCGAGACCACCATGGCGTACACCCTCGACGACGGCGAGGACGACCCGGCGGAGGTCCTCGAAGACCTCGGCGTCAAGGGCCCCGCGCTCGTCGTCCGCTCGGGCGGCGGAAGAGCGGGGGAGACCTTCCACCCCGAGGGCGGGCGCACGACGATCGGCCGCTCACCCGACTGCGAGATCTTCCTCGACGACGTCACCGTCTCGCGCAAGCACGCCGTGCTGACGCAGCGCGACGGCGGGTTCTTCATCGAGGACCTCGGCAGCCTGAACGGGACGTTCCTCAACCGCCACCGGATCGAGACGGCGGAGCTGAACGACGGCGACGAGCTCCAGATCGGCAAGTACCGGCTCATGTTCCTCCTCAAATGAGCGTCACCGAAGCACCCACCTCGACGCGCCTGCTCACGATCGGCTCCGTCTGCTCGCGCCTGAAGGCGGATTTCCCGGACATCTCGATCTCGAAGATCCGCTACCTCGAGGACCAGGGCCTCCTCGCGCTGCGGCGTACGCAGGGCGGCTACCGGCTCTTCAGCGAGGAAGACGTCGAGCGGCTCGAGACGATCCTGCGCCTCCAGCGTGACGAGTTCCTGCCGCTGCGGGTGATCCGGCAGGAGCTCGCGTCGCCCTCCGGGGGCAAGGACCGCAAACGGACGCGGCCGGTCGGGCTCGGCCGCGAGGAGGACCTCGACCTCGCGGAGCTCTGCCGGCGTGCCGGGATCAGCGGCGAGCTCGCGCGCGAGCTCGAGGACTACGGACTCCTCGAGCCGCACTCGGACGAGGGCGAGAGGCTCTACGGCGAGGGCGACGTGGACGTCGCGATCGCCTGCGCGCGGCTCGCGCAGTTCGGCATCGCGCCGCGGCATCTGCGCGCCTTCCGCACGGCCGCGACCCGCCAGGCGGGCCTGCTCGAGGCGGTCGTCGCGCCCGCCCTGCGCGCCCGCAACCCCGAGCGGCGCAAGACGGGGATGGAGGACCTCGAGGAGCTCGCCGGGCTCGCGCAGGAGCTGGCGCAGCTCCTCTTCTGGCGCGAGCTGCGGCAGCTCGTCCCGGCCTGACATGGCCGTCGACCTGAAGGCCAAGGTTCGGGACGTCCCCGACTTCCCGCAGAAGGGAGTCGTCTTCCGGGACATCATGCCGCTCCTCGCCGACGCGGAGGCGCTGGGGCAGACGATCGAGGCGCTCGGCACATGGGCGAAGACGAAGGAGCCCGACCTCGTCCTGGGCGCCGAGGCTCGGGGGTTCATCCTCGGCGCCGCGATCGCGTACGAGATCGGCTGCGGCTTCGTCGCGGCGCGGCGGCCCGGCAAGCTCCCGCCCGAGACGGTCAGCGCGACCTACGCGCTCGAGTACGGCCAGAACGCGCTCGAGCTGCACCCCGAGATGATCGGCCGCGGCGCGCGGGTGCTCGTCCACGACGACGTGCTCGCGACGGGGGGGACGGTGGAAGCGATCGCGGGCCTCGTGGAGTCGCTCGGCGGGGAGGTCGTCGGTTGCGCGTTCATCGTCGAGCTGACCTTCCTCGGCGGCCGCGAGCGGCTCTCGAAGTACGACCTGCACGCGCTGATCGAGTACTGACCGTCGAGTTAGCGGCAGATGCCGCAAAGGGGGTTTCGGCTACCGTCCGGAGAGCCGATTAGAACGGGCACCGTGTACGACGCGCTGACGACCCGCTACACCTTCGCCTGTCCGGCTCGGGGCGAGTCGCACGTCTGCCTGTCGTCCTTCCGCGAGCTCGAGCGGCTGCCTGGCGCGGCGCATCCGGCCGTCTACCGCGTCCGCTTCTCGTGCGCCTGCGGCGACGACCACGACGGGCTCGTCGCGCACGACGAGCTCGACTGGGCGCCGCTCGGCCTCGACGCGGGCCGGTTCCTGAACCTCATGACCGCGCGGCTCGAGCCGGCCGCAGCCGAGCTCGGAGACCAGGCGCTGCGGCGGCTGGAAGCGGGGGAGTGGCCGTGGAGCTTCTTCTGCTACCCCGAGGAGCGGGCACGGCCGGTGTTCCCGTCGGCGTTCGCGGTGCTCGCGCCGGGCGACGGCTCCGTCGGGATCGCGGTGCGCTGCCCGGCCTGCGGCCGCACGTCCGTGAACCTCGTCTCGCGGCCGCACGTCGACCTCCCGTTCTTCAACGACCCCGAGGTGGGGGTCGTCGCACACGTGTTCGCCGAGGACGCGATCCACACTTTGGACTCGTTCTGCGCCGAGCTGTACTCGACGAGCTTCGACGCCCGCCGCCTCGATCTTCAGTAACCGGCAGCGCCGCTGCGCCGTTACCTCCGTACGGGACTACCCGGAATGAGGTGATACGCATGTACGGACTCACTCGAGCGACGACGACGCTGCTCGCGGCGGCCGTCGCCGGCTTCCTGATCTGGCTCGCCGCCCAGTTCTCGAACCACCACGAGGGCGGCTACTGGGCGATCATGGGCGTGCTCGCGGGCGCGGGGCTCGTGATGGCGCTGTCGCAGCTCCTCGGCGGCTGGACGAAGTGGGGGTGGCCGCGCCTGTCGGCCTCGTTCTTCCTCTTCGCCTTCGTCCCGGTCGCAATCGTCTGCCTCTGGGTGATCGTCGCTGGCGAGCCGAGCAACGCCTGGCTCCACCGGCACGTGCTCGCCTGGTCGAGCGACATCCACGTGCGCGGCGTCCTGAACGACGTCATGAAGTACATCCCGGTGTTCGCCTTCGGCACGGGCCTCGTGTTCGGCTTCACGTTCGACACGACGGGCCCGGTGGTGCGCGACACGGCCGTTGGGCGTCGCGCCGCCGCTCCGCCGCCGGTCGAGGACCGGACGGCTGCCGACGAGCCGACGACGGCGGAGCGGGCGAGGACGACGTCCGCGCGTGACGAGGAGTACGCCGGCGCCCGCGGACGCGGAGCTCCACCGCCCGAATAACACCGTCTGGCATCCAGCGAGCCGTCCTCCAGGGCGGCTCGCTCGTGTCAGGGATGAAGCGGCGCGCCTCGCTCCGTCGATAGGAAGAGGGCATGGCCGCAGCCGCACCCGACCGGATTCCGAGCGGGCGTCGGGCGGTGCTCCTCCTCGAGCACTGCGCCGCGCTCGACCACCGCGACGATGCCCACCCGCGCGGGTTCGCGCGCCTCGAGGAGGTCGTCGGCGGCCGGATGGCGCGGCTCCTGGTCGGCGCCCTGGTCGGCGATCACCGGCTGTCGCCGCGCGACCTCGTCGGCTGACGAAGCTCCTCGTCGCCGAAGATCCGGACGAAGAGGAAGATCACGGCGAACGAAAGCGCGGCGAGGATCACCGAGAGCGCCTGCGAGATGCCGATCGCGACGAGGCCGAGCCAGATGAAGAGGCCGAACCCCACGGCCCACAGGAACGACGAGACGCCGCGGTCGATGCTCGGGGGCCGCAGGTGGGGCACGGAGGGATCCTACTCAGCGCTCGGGCGGCACGATCTCGGTGGGCTGGATCGCCAGCCGCTCCTCGCCGATCCGCTTCTCGGCCTCGCCGACGGCGCGGTGGGTAGATCGCTCGACCGCTCGGGCCCGCTCCTCGAGCGCCCGCATCCGCTCGCGGAGCCTGGCGATCTCGTCGGCGTCCTCTCGGTAGGCGGCGCCGCCGAGCTCGAGCTGCGTCTGCAGGAGCCCGGCGCGGAGTCGCGCGAGCTCGGAGCGGGCCGCCAGAACCTCCCGGGAAGCGCGCGACCGGGCGGCGGTCGAGGCAAACGCGAAGCGGTACCAGTCGCGGACAAGCTCGCCAAGCGGCCGTAGGACACCGAAGAGCCTCGGCTCGTAGTCGACGGTCGGATCGCGGTCCACGGCCTGCGCTTACCCGAAATCAGGCAAGAGCATCCGTGTCGGACCATAAGTTTCGCCGAGCCGGTTTCGCTTTCGTCCACCGCTCCTGCTGACCTTTCGCCTTGGCCTTGCGGCCTTCTCGTACGGCCCTCAGGTTCGGTTTCGACCTACTCGCGCTCCGTGCTCGGCGCAAGCGGCACTCTAGGGAGGCGCAAGGGGCCATGCAAGCCTGCTGAACAGGCAGTGGCCGCAATTTGCGAACTTTTCTGTTTTCCACATTTTCACAGCCTTTCGTGCAACCTGTGGAAAAGCCGGCGGCGGGGCGGGGCAGCCGAGTCTTCGCGCATCCTCGAACTTGACATAACACCCGTTATCGTGCATTCGCCTCCGCTGGTGTAACCGCGGTTCCTGTGGAAAGATTCGAGCAAGGCCCGGCATCCGCCGGGTCTTTCAGACGAGCGAGACGCCCACGCCCGAACGCAAGCAGACACCTGCCGAGCTCGCGCGGGAGCTCGGAATCCACCCGAGCACGCTCAACGTCTGGCTCCGGCGGACGTTTCCGCGCTCTCGCTCGCAGCGCGGGCGCCGCTGGGTCCTGACCGACGCGCAGCGCCGGGCCGCCTACGCGCACTTCGGCCGCAGGCGGGCGCAGAAGCCGCAGGACGCCGCCGGCGCGGCCCTGCCCAACCTCGCCGCCTCGAACGGCGCGCGCCGGAACGGCTTCGGCCCTCCGAACGGGAACGGCGGCGGTAACGGCGGCTGGGCGCCGCCCGCGCCCGACGACGACCTGCCGCCGCGCATCCGCCGCCGCCGGCTGCGCCGGCGCCAGCAGGCGAGCCGGGTCCCGCACCGCTTCGCGCTCGCGCTCCTGACCTTCCCGCTCGCCGTCCTCGGCGCCGTGGCCGTCGCAGCGGCGTTCGGCGGCCAGGCGGCCGTCAAGTCGACGTGCTCGCTCAAGGCGCTGCGCCCCCTCAGCATCGGCGAGAACTCGTTCGTCTTCGCCGACGACGGGTCGCTGCTCGGGTCGATCCCGTCCTCGCGAAACCGCCAGCCGCTCCAGCTCGGTGAGATGACGCGCTGGATCCCGAAGGCGACCGTCGCGATCGAGGACCGACGCTTCTACGAGCACGGCGGCCTCGACTACCGCGGCATCCTGCGCGCGGCGCTGACCGACATCCAGAAGGGCACCTTCGCCCAGGGCGGCTCGACGATCACGCAGCAGCTCGTCCGGAACCTCTACATCGGCAACGACCAGCGGACGCTCGAGCGCAAGCTGCGGGAGGCGTGCCTCGCGCTTCGGCTCTCCGCGTCCTGGTCGAAGAACCGCATCCTCGCCGCCTACCTGAACCAGGTCTACTACGGCAACCACGCCTACGGGATCGAGGCGGCGGCCCAGACCTACTTCTCGCGCACCGCACGCCGCCTCAGCCTGGCGCAGTCGGCGCTCCTCGCCGGCCTGCCGCAGGCGCCGTCGGTCTACGACCCCTTCGAACAGCCGAAGGTCGCTCGGCAGCGACGGAACGACGTCCTGCGCGCGATGCTCGCCTCGCGCTACATCACGCCGGCGCAGGCGCGGCGCGCCACGCGCGCGCCGCTCGGCCTCGAGCCGGGCAGCATCTACACCCGGATCCGGCAGCCGTACTTCTTCCAGTACGTCGAGGACCAGCTCGTCGCCGGCTTCGGCGCGAGCCGGGTCCAGCGCGGCGGCCTGAAGGTGAAGACGACGATCGACCCGCGTCTCCAGACGGAGGCCGAGCAGTCGATGAAGAGCATCCTGCGGACGAAGACCGACCCGGCGGCGGCGCTCGTCGCGATCGACCCTCGCGACGGGAAGATCCGGGCGATGGCGGTCGACGTGCCGAGCGGCGAGCACCTCCAGTTCAACCTCGCCTCGCAGGGCCACCGCCAGGCGGGCAGCGCCTTCAAGCCGTTCACGCTCGCGGCCGCGATCGAGAACGGGATCTCGCTCTCGTCGACGTTCAACGGGCCGCCGTCGCTCCTCATCACCGACCCGCGCTGCGCGACGAACTTCCAGCCCTGGGACGTGCACAACTCCGCCGACGAGTCCGCCGGGACGATGAGCCTCATGGACGCGACGGCCTACTCCGTGAACACGATCTTCGCCCAGCTCGCCGTGAAGGTCGGGCCGCCGGAGGTCGCCAAGTGGGCGCACCGGATCGGCATCGAGTCGCCGCTCCAGCCGGTCTGCTCGATCACGCTCGGGACGCAGCCCGTCTCGCCGCTCGAGATGACCTCCGCGTACGGGACGTTCGCGGCGCACGGGATCAGGCACCACCCGCAGTCGCTCGAGGCCGTGCGGAGCGCGAACGGCGAGACGCTGACGCAGGCGCTCCAGGCGGGCTATCGCGTGCTGCCGGCGAACGACGCCGATCTCGTCACCGCTGCGCTCCAAGGCGTCATCGCGCACGGCACGGGGACGGCCGCCAACATCGGCCGGCCGGCGGCGGGCAAGACGGGGACGGCCGAGAACTACCAGGACGCCTGGTTCTGCGGCTACGTGCCGCAGCTCGTCACGTGCGTCTGGGTCGGCTATCCGCACCGCGAGCTCTCGATGCAGTACATCGAGGGCTACGCCGCCGTCTTCGGCGGGACGATCCCCGCCTCGATCTGGCACGAGTTCATGTCGCAGGCGCTCGCGAACGTGCCCGTCGAGAGCTTCCCCTCGGCGTACGACCACGGCCAGGCGGTGTCGGGCGGCGGCTACTACCAGACCACGACACCCTCGTACTCGACGTCGACGCCGACGACCACGACGACCGCGACGACGCAGGCAACGACCGCCGCGCAGCCGCCGCCTCCGCCTCCCCCGCCGGCCTCGCCGCCTCCTCCGGCCCCGCCGCCGCCTCCGCCTCCCCCACCGCCGCCTCCTCCGCCTCCGGCGCCGCCGCCTCCACCGCCTCCGGCGCCTCCACCGCCGCCGCCTCCCCCGCCACCGGAGTGACACTTGCGTCGCTCTGGGGTAGGGTTGAACGCCCCAGGCAGGGTTTGACATTTCTCACGACGAGGGAATCAATCGGCGCGGCATGGTCGACCTGATCGAGAGCGTCCTCGAGCACGAGGAGCTCCGCGGTCTCATCGAGACTGCGGAGCCGACCGGCTCGATCCGTCAGGCCGACCTCGCGGAGCTCCTCGAGCTCCATCCGCTCGAGCCCCTCGAGATCGACGCGCTCTACCGAGAGCTCGACCAGCGCGGGATCGAGGTCGTGGAGGATAAGGAGCGTGAGCCGCCGCCGCCGCCCCTCGCGCAGCAGCTCTCCTACGAGACGACGACGGACGCCCTCCAGCTCTTCCTCCGCGAGGCGGGCCGGCACGCGCTGCTGACGGCGCCGCAGGAGGTCGAGCTGGCGAAGCGGATCGAGCGCGGAGACCAGGCGGCCAAGCAGCGCATGATCCAATCGAACCTGCGCCTCGTGGTCTCGATCGCGAAGAACTACCGCAACCAGGGCCTCCCCTTCCTCGACCTGATCCAGGAGGGGACGCTCGGGCTCATCCGGGCGGTCGAGAAGTTCGACTGGCGCCGCGGCTACAAGTTCTCCACCTATGCGACGTGGTGGATTCGCCAGGCGGTGGCGCGGGCGCTCGCCGACAAGGCGCGCACGATCCGGATGCCGGTCCACATCGTCGAGCGGCTCCAGAAGATGAACCGCGCCGAGCGCCTGCTCTGGACGCAGCTCGGCCGCGAGCCCTCCCTCGAGGAGATCGCCGAGGAGGCGAGCCTGCCGATCCAGCAGGCGCACGAGGTGCTCGCCGCCGCGCGCGCGTCGACGAGCCTCGACCAGCCGGTCGGCGACCAGGAGGACGCCGTCTTCGGCGACTTCGTCGCGGGCGACGGGCCGCTTCCCGAGGACGAGGTGGAGGTCTCGCTCCGCAGCCAGGCGCTCTCGGCCGCGCTCGCCTCGCTCCCGGACCGGGAACGACGTGTGCTCGAGCTCCGCTACGGCCTCCACGACGCCGAGCCGAAGACGCTCGAGGAGATCGGGCGCCGGCTCGGGCTCACGCGCGAGCGCGTGCGCCAGATCGAGCTGGACACGCTCAGGCGCC
Source organism: Actinomycetota bacterium (assembly GCA_005883235.1). The sequence continues at coordinate 4,196 of VAYE01000197.1, read as the reverse complement.
TTGCGACGCTGCGCGAGATGCAGGCCGTCGCCACCTCCTAGGGCCCGCTTCCTCTTCGCGTTCGCCGGCGGCTCCGGGCACGCCGAGCCGCTCGTTCCGCTCGCCCGGGCGGCCGCCGCCGCGGGCCACGTAGTGGCACTTACGGGACGGCCGTCCGCGCTCGATCCCGAGCTCGAGCTCGACGTCTTTCCCACCGGCACCGACCGGCCGCCGAGGCGGAGGCCGCTTCGCGTGGTCGGCGTCGAGCGGGAGCAACGGGCGTTTCGCAAGGGCTTTGCGGGCTGGGTCGCGCGCGAGCGGGCCGACGCCGTGCTCGCCCTGTGCGCCGAGTGGCGGCCGGATCTCCTCGTCTGCGACGAGACGGACTACGGCGCCATGGTCGCCGCCGAGCGGCTCGGGCTTCCGCACGCGATCGTGCTCGTCACCGCGGCCGGCTTCGTCCGTCGCGAGCTCGTCGCCGAGCCGCTCGAGGCACTGCGCGCCGCGCACGGCCTCCCGCCCGATCCCGAGCTCGCGATGATCGGCCGCGACCTCGTCCTCTCGCCCTTCCCGCCGAGCCTGCGCGATCCCGCGGGGGCCGAGTGCTTTCGGCCGCCCACCGGCGAGGCCGCCCCGCATGAAGGCACGCCGACCGTCTACTTCACGCTCGGCACGGTCTTCAACCTCGAGTCCGGCGACCTCTTCGCGCGTGCGCTCGCCGGGCTGCGCTCCCTCGACGTCGACGTGGTGGCCACGGTAGGACGGCAGATCGACCCGAAGGAGCTCGGCCCGCAGCCGGACCGGATTCGCGTCGAGCGCTATCTCCCCCACTCCGTCGTCCTGCCGCGCTGCGACGCCGTCGTGTCGCACGGCGGCTCGGGCAGCGTCCTCGGTGCGCTGGCGCACGGCCTGCCGTCGGTCTTGCTCCCGATGGGCGCCGACCAGCCGCTGAACGCGGCCCGGTGCGAGGAGCTCCGCGTTGCGCTGGTGCTCGACGCGGGACGAGCGACGCCGGACGACGTGCGCGAGGCCGTCTCGGCGGTGCTGGAGGACCCGAGCTATCGCGTGGCGGCCGAGCGCGTGCGGGACGAGATCCGCGGCCTACGCGGTCCCGAGCATGCGCTGAGGCTGCTCGAGCGGCTCGTCGAGACCGACGACTGAGCCGTCGAAGAGGCGGCGCGCCCCCGCTCCCAGCTCGGCCCGCACGAGCTCCCAGGCGTCGTCGAGCCGCGCGGGGCGGGTCGCGCGGTGGCCGTCGGAGGCGACGACGGAAGCGAGCCCGTCCCGGACGAACTGCCAGCCGAGCGCCTCCCGCTCCGGGCCGTGCCGGCCGAGGAGGCTCGTCGAGTTCACCTGGAGCGGCCATCCGCGCTCGGCGAGCTCGGCCGCGAGCGCCGGCCGCTCGAGCACCGCCTGCGTCCGCTCCGGGTGCGCGACGAGCGGCGTCAGCCCGGCGGCCTCGACGTGCTCGGCGAGCGCGAAGAGCAAATCGGCCGAGCCCGTGAACGGCACCTCCATCAGTACGACGTCGAGCCCTTCGAGGGCGTAGCGGCGCGGATCGAGGTCGAGCAGCTCCGCGATCGGAGTGAGCTCCCAGCCCAGCCGCAGGTCGATCCTCGTGCGGGCGCGAAGCTCCTCGACCCGCTCGGCGACGAGCGCCTCTCGCCCGTCGTCGGGCGGCACGTGCGCGGCGACGTGCGGCGTCGCGAAGAGCGTGCGCGTCCCGTGCCTGGCCGCGGCCTCGCAGAGCGCGGCGCCCTCGCCCATCGACTGCGCGCCGTCGTCGCCGGAGGGAACGACGTGGCTGTGGAGGTCGACGAACCAGCCCGGGGCCATAGCCCCAGGCTACCCTCACGCCCGGAGATAGAGCCTAAGGCACCGCTTGCGGTGCCGACATCAGGACGTGCGGGCTTCGCCCGCGCGTCCGTCTGAAATGACCGGTCGAGCGGTTTGATCAGACGCGCAGATAGAGCTCCAGATCCGGCGCGACCGTCCGAAGCTCGCGCAAGGCGCGCGCCTCGAGCTGGCGGACACGCTCGCGCGTGATGCCGAGGCCGGCGCCGACCTCCTCGAGGGTCTGCGGCTTGCCGTCCTCGAGGCCGAAGCGGAGCGAGAGCACGCGCTGCATACGCGGGTTCAGGTGCAGGAGGGCGGCGGCGAGCTCGGCCGAGCGGAGCCGCTTCGCGGTCGACTCGTCGGGCTGGTCGGAGTGGACGTCCTCGATCAGGTCGGCATAGAGGCTCTCGCCGTCGCCGACCGGAGTCTCGAGGCTCACCGGGTCCTCGACGAGCTCGAGCAGCTCCTCGACGCGACGCACGGGAAAGCCACTCTCGACGGCGACCTCGTCGATCGTCGGGTCGCGGTTCAGCTTCTGGGCGAGGACGCGCCGGGCGCGCATCACGCGCCGCACCTGCTCGGCGACGTGGACGGGCAGCCGGATCGTCCGGCCTTGGTCGGCGAGCGCGCGCGTGATCGCCTGGCGGATCCACCACGTCGCGTAGGTCGAGAGCTTGAAGCCGAGCCGGTAGTCGAACTTCTCGACGGCCCGGATGAGGCCGAGGTTCCCCTCCTGGATGAGGTCGAGGAGCGGGACGCCGGCCTTCGTGTAGTTCCGCGTGATCGACATCACGAGGCGGAGGTTCGCCTCGATGAGGCGGCGCTTCGCCGCGGCGTCGCCCTCGTCCTTCAGGCGGGCGAGCTCGCGCTCCTCGGACGGGGTGAGCAGGCGCCCGTCGCCGATCTGCCGCACGTAGAGCTTCAGCGGATCCTGCGTCTGGACAACGCTTTCCTCCGCCTCTTCGGCGTCGGCCTCCGCGTCGTCCAGGACGGGCAGGAGCTCGAGAACGGGCTCGGCCTCGTCGTCGGGCGCGGGGGCAGAGGGGATGGGCTCTGGAAGCGGCCGCGGCTCCATCGTGCCCCGCTTATCGGCCCACCCGGGACAACGGCCTTAACGCCGCCCGTACCCGAAGGAGGGATCGAGCGGGTCCCGACTAACTTCCGCGCAGGCGGCTCGTCGGAACCCTCCGGAGGATCACGAGGCCGGTGACGGTCACCGGTACGGGGTCAACCTCGGAGGCATTCCGTCCGAAAGGGTACGGAGGATCACGTCAATCGTGTGTGGCATCGCCGGATACAGCCTGAGCCCGAAGTCGAGCGTCGACAGGACGCTCGCGGCGCAGGCCCTCCTCGCGGGAATCGCCGAGCGCGGCGCCGACGCGGCCGGGTACGCCTACCGCACGCAGGGCGACGGACGCGTGCGCGGCCACAAGCAGCGCTCCGGCGCGAGCGCCCTTCTCGAGACCGTCGAGCTCCCGCCCGAGGCGAGCGAAGCCCTGCTCCACGTCCGCGACTACACGAAGGGCCATCCGACGATCGAGGCGAACAACCACCCGATCCGCCACGGCGCCGTCGTCGGCATCCACAACGGGATCATCTTCAACGACGAGGAGATCCTCGACCGCTACGGCTTCGAGCGCGCCCAGCCCGAGATGACCGTCGACTCCGAGGCGATCTTCGCGCTCGCCGAGCACACCGAGGGACGCGCCGGTCCGCTTCAGGAGCTGCGCGGCTCGATGGCCTGCGCCTGGCTCGACGAGCGCCGTCCCGACCTCGTCTTCGTGGTACGCGGCGTCGGACGGCCACTCTGGATCGGCGCCGGGCGGCACGAGCGCTTCTTCGCCTCCACGCCGCAGACGCTCGAGCTCGTCGAGCGCTACACGGGCGTGCGCCTGCGCAAGCGCGAGGTGCGCGAGGGAACGCTCGTCGCGCTCTCCCGCGGCCGCGAGGCCTGGACGGAGCGCTTCCGTCCCGACCGCCGCTTCGAGGAGCGCCAGCTCCCCGCGGTTCGGGCGCCGGACGAGGGCGCGTCCTGCCTCCAGCGGCTCGCGGCGATCGCTACGGCTTAACGGCCGACGCGTCCGTCGGGCGCGACGTCGACGCCCAGCTCCCGCAGCCGCTCACGGATCAGGAACTGGAAGGTCGACCAGGCGCCGCGGCGCGCGTCGAACATCCGGTACACCTGCCACTCGGTGAGGAGGCTCTCGTCGGCCTTGCGCGCCTCGGTCCAGTCGGAGAACTTCGGTAGGCGGCCGAGCCGGCGCGCCAGCTCCAGGCCCTGCTCGACGGCGCGCTCGAGCCGCTCCTCGCCGACCGGGAGGTCGAAGCCGGCCTCGCGCAGGGCGTTCGTCAACGAGCCGAAGGTGTGCCAGTAGAGCGAC
>VAYE01000006.1 GCA_005883235.1 Actinomycetota bacterium | reverse complement strand
CCGCCGTAATCATCGACAACCAGCGCAATCCGCGCGGGACGCGCATCTTCGGCCCGGTCGCGCGCGAGCTGCGGGAGAAGAACTTCATGAAGATCGTCAGCCTGGCCCCGGAGGTGCTGTAGCCGTGCCGACGACAATGAGAGTCCGCAAGGGCGACCTAGTGCAGATCCTCTCCGGCAAGGATCGCGGCAAGCAGGGACGCGTGATCGAGGCGCGCCCGCGCGAGCGCCGCGTCATCGTCGAGAACCTGAACGTCGTCAAGCGGCATACGCGCCCGAAGCCGGTCAAGGACTCGAGCCGGATGGGCGGACCTTCGATCATCCCGGGCGGCGTGATCGACAAGGCGGCGCCGCTGCCGGTGGGGAAGGTGATGGTCGTGTGCCCGGTCTGCCAGCGGCCGACCCGCATCGGCATGACGATCAAGGACATCAAGGGCGAGCGCGTCCACATCCGGACGTGCCGCCGCGCCGACTGCGGCCAGGAGATCGACAAGTAATGGCGAGAAAGCGAACCGCGCAGCAGAACGGGAACGGCTACGTGCCGCGGCTCAAGCAGCGCTATGAGAGCGAGCTGCGGGCGCAGCTGAAGGAAGAGCTCGACTTCTCGTCGGTCATGCAGGTCCCGACGGTCTCGAAGATCACGCTCAACATGGGCGTCGGCGAGGCGAAGACCGAGGCGAAGGTCCTCGACTCGGCGATGGACGAGCTGACCACGATCGCCGGACAGCGCGCGCAGATGCGCCGCGCCCGGAAGTCGATCGCGAGCTTCAAGGTGCGCGAGGGAATGCCGGTCGGAACGCGCGTCACCCTGCGCGGCACTCGGATGTGGGAGTTCCTCGACCGGCTCGTCTCGATCGCCCTGCCGCGGATCCGCGACTTCCGCGGGCTCGACCCGGGCTCGTTCGACGGTCGCGGCAACTACTCGATCGGCATCCGCGAGCAGATCATCTTCCCGGAGATCGACTACGACTCGATCCAGCAGGTGCGCGGCCTCGACGTCGCGATCACCACGACCGCGCGGACGGACGAGGAGGGGCTGGCGCTCTTGCGCGGCCTCGGCCTGCCGTTCGCCGGTCAGGCGAGAGAAGAAGAAGAGTAAGGAGAGGAATGGCCAAGAAGTCACTCGTCGTCAAGCAACGCCGGCCGCAGCGCTTCAAGGTGCGGGGCTACACGCGCTGCAACCGCTGCGGGCGCCCGCGCGCGGTCTTCCGCAAGTTCGGCCTCTGCCGGATCTGCCTGCGCGACCTCGCACACCAGGGCGTGATCCCCGGCATGACAAAGTCGTCGTGGTAGGAGGCGCGCGATGCTGACCGATCCCGTCGCCGACATGCTCGCCCGCATCCGCAACGCCAACAAGGCGATGCACGAGAGCGTGGAGATGCCAACCTCGCGGCTCAAGCACGAGATCGCCCGCCTCTTGAAGGAGGAGGGCTACATCAGGGACTACCGCGTCCAGAAGGGCGAGAGCTTCGATACCCTGGTCATCGAGCTCAAGTTCGGGCGCAACCGTGAGCGCGTGATCACCGGGCTCAAGAGGATCTCGAAGCCGGGCCGCCGGGTCTACGCACGCAAGGATCGGCTTCCGCGCGTCCTCGGCGGGATGGGGACGGCGATCCTCTCGACGTCGAGCGGGCTCGTCACGAGCCGCACGGCGGCGGAGCGCGGAATCGGCGGCGAGGTGATCTGCTTCGTCTGGTAGCGAAAGCGAGCGATGAGTCGAATCGGCAACAGAGCAATCGAGATCCCGTCCAGCGTGAACGTTGCGCTCTCGCCTGGGCGCGTGCAGGTCAACGGCCCGCTCGGCGAGCTCTCGCAGCAGGTCCCCGCGCGGATGAAGATCGAGCAGCGCGACGGCGAGCTCGTCGTCGCCCGGCCGAGCGAGCGCGGCGAGGACCGTGCGCTCCACGGTCTTACACGCTCGCTTGTCGCGAACATGGTCGAGGGCGTGACGAAGGGCTTCGAGAAGCGCCTCGAGGTGCAGGGCGTCGGCTACCGCGCGGCGCTTCGCGGCGCGTCGCTCGAGCTCAACGTCGGCTTCTCGCATCCCGTGGTCGTCGAGCCGCGCGCAGGGATTGCCTTCGAGGTCCCGGCCCCCACGCAGATCGTCGTCAAGGGCGTCGACAAGCAGCAGGTCGGGCAGACCGCGGCCGAGGTGCGCTCGGTGCGCCCGCCGGAGCCGTACAAGGGCAAGGGCATCCGCTACGAAGGCGAGTACGTCCGCCGGAAGGTCGGTAAGCGCGCATGAGACGTCGCTTGCGATGTCTCAGTCAGGCCGTGCGGGCTTTGCCCGTGCGGCCGTCTGAAACCAGTCGGCACGTCGACCGTCAGGAGGGGCGACTGTGACGACTCTCGCGAAGCCCGAAGCTCGCGCGCGGCGGCACAAGCGCGTTCGTGGCAAGGTCAGCGGCACGGCCGAGCGCCCGCGCCTCGTCGTCTTTCGCTCGAACCGCGGGATCGAAGCCCAGCTGGTCGACGATCTCGCCGGCCGCACGCTGGCGGCTGCGAGCTGGCTCCAGCTCAAGAAGTCGTTCAAGGGCACGAAGACCGACCAAGCGGCCGAGGTGGGCAAGGTCCTCGCCGCCAATGCGAAGCAGGCCGGGATCGAGCGCGTGGTCTTCGACCGCGCCGGCTACCTCTACCACGGACGCGTGAAGGCGCTCGCCGAGAGCGCCCGCGAGGGAGGGCTGACGTTCTGATGGGCGTCGACGTCGCTGAATCCAGAGAACTCAAGGAGCGCGTGGTCGAGATCAACCGCGTCGCCAAGGTGGTCAAGGGCGGCCGGCGGTTTTCGTTCACGGCGCTCGTCGTGATCGGCGACGAGGTCGACCGCGTCGGCGTCGGCTACGGCAAGGCGCGCGAGGTGCCGCTCGCGATCACGAAGGCGGTCGACGACGCGAAGAAGAACCTCTTCACGGTGCCGAAGCACGGCCAGACGATCACCCACGGGGTCATCGGCCGCTTCGACGCCGCACGGGTCATGCTGCGCCCTGCGAGCGAGGGAACCGGGGTCATCGCCGGCGGCGGCGTGCGCGCCGTCCTCGAGCTCGCGGGCATCCGCGACATCCTCGCGAAGAGCCTCGGGACGACGAACCCGATCAACATGGCGAAGGCGACGGTGGACGGCCTCAAGCAGCTCCGCAGGCCCGAGGACGTGGCGCGAATCCGCGGCTTGACGATCTCGCAGGTGCTGCCGGTCGTCCTGAAGCCGCCCGAGGAGACCGAGACGGATGCCGAAGCTGAAGATCACGCAGACGCGTAGCGCGATCGGCCAGACGCAGGCCCACCGCGGCACGCTGCGCGCGCTCGGGCTGGGCAAGATCGGCCGCACCGCAGAGCACGAGGAGAGCCAGCCCCTCCTGGGTATGCTCAGGAAGGTCCGCCATCTCGTGAGCGTCGAGGGCGGGAGCGAGACGAGTGCCTGACGAGCTGAACCTCTCGAACCTGAAGCCGGCGTCTGCCCGGAAGGACCGAAAGCGGGTCGGCCGCGGCATGGGCTCCGGGAAGGGACGGTACTCGGGCCGCGGGATCAAGGGCCAGAAGTCACGCTCGGGCTCGCACAAGATGCGCGCGGGGTTCGAGGGCGGCCAGATGCCGATCTACATGCGGCTCGGCAAGCTGCCCGGCGCGACGTCGAAGGACGCGATGCCGATCGGTCCCTTCCGCACCTCGACGGTGCCCGTGAACGTGCGCGACCTCGACCGCTTCGACGACGGCGCGGAGGTGACCCCGGAGTCGCTCGTCGAGAAGCGCCTGATCAAGAACACGCGCACCGACGTGAAGCTCCTCGGCTCCGGCGAGCTGACGAAGAAGCTCACGATCCGGGTCCACGCGATCTCGGCCACCGCGCGGGAGAAGGTCGAGGGCGCGGGCGGGAAGGTCGAGCTGCTTCGCGAGCCGAAGCGCAAGGCGCCTCCGAAGCAGCGGAAACGGAAGCCCGCCGCCGAGCCGGACGAGTCGGTGGAGGTCGTCGAGGAGGCGGCCCCCGAGGCCGAGGAAGAAAAGGCGGAGAGCTAGGTGTTCTCCTGGCTCAGCAACGCGTGGCGGGTGCCCGAACTTCGCCGGCGCGTCCTCTTCACCGCGCTGATCCTCGCGGTCTACCGGCTCGGCTCCTGGCTGCCTGCCCCGGGCGTCAACTCCGACCAGATCCAGAGCTACTTCAGCGGCAAGGGCGGCACGGTCCTCGGCCTGCTGAACCTGTTCTCGGGCTCGGCCCTCGCGCGCTTCTCGGTCTTCGCGCTCGGGATCATGCCCTACGTCACGGCCTCGATCATCCTCCAGCTCCTGACGGTCGTCATCCCGACCCTCGAGCAGCTGCAGAAGGAAGGCGAGGCGGGCATGGCCAAGATCAACCAGTACACGCGGTACCTGACCGTCGGACTCGCCGCGGCGCAGTCGACCGGCTACGCGTTCCTCTTCAAGCGCTCGCACGCGCTGAACGCGAACGCCGGTCGGTTCGTGCTCATCATCCTCACGCTGACCGCCGGAACGACGGTGCTGATGTGGATGGGCGAGCTGATCACGAAGCGCGGCGTCGGCAACGGCATCTCGCTCCTGATCTTCGCGTCGATCCTCTCCACCGCGCCTGCGGGCATCAACGCCTGGATCAACGGCGGGCCGATGGAGAAGCTCTTCTTCCCGCTCATCGCGATCGGGATCATCGTGGCAGTCGTCTTCATCCAGGAGGGCCAGCGGCGGATCCCGATCCAGTACGCCAAACGCATGGTCGGACGAAGACAGACGGCGGGCGGCTCGACGTACATGCCGCTCCGCGTGAACATGGCCGGCGTCATCCCCGTCATCTTCGCGGCCGCGATCATGGCCTTCCCGCCGACGATCGCGCAGTTCTTCCCGACGACGCAGACCTTCATCAACGCGCACTTCCTGCCGGGGAACCTGACCTATCTGCTGCTGGAGGGGTTCCTGATC
>VAYE01000005.1 GCA_005883235.1 Actinomycetota bacterium | reverse complement strand
GGCGGACGCGATGACGCTTTGGCAGAACGAGTTCTTCAACCGCAGCGTCGGGCCGGTCTACGAGCTTGAGAGCCCACTCGGCGGCGGCCTGCCGGCGACGGAGGTGCGGGTCGACCGCCGCGACGGCGCGATCCTCACCGGCCGCCGCCCGGTCCGCACCGGCTACGCGCTCACCGACGGCTCGGTGCCGCTCGCGGGCCGGGTGCTCGCCTGGGACCGGACGAAGGGGATGTTCCTCTACCGCACCGACTCGCCGCTCCGCGAGACCCAGCTCGTGGACGGGCTCTACCCGGACACGTGGTCGGGCCGGCACGTGACCTTCACGCGCTTCCGCTGCCGCGGCGGCCGCGTGAGCGCGCTCGTCGAGACCGACGCGCACCTGCTGCGGCGCGCGCAGGTCGTCTCGTCGGGCGGCGTGCGTGTGCGGCTCGCGCCGGGGGCGAGCCGGAGGATCACCGCGCCGCTCCGGCCCGGCCCAGGCGCCCGGTGCACGGCGCGCTTCACGGTCGCGCCGACGAAGGTGCCGGGGAAGGGCGACTTCCGGCGCCTCGGCGTGCACTTCCTGAGCTTCCGCTACTCGCGGTGAGGATCGTCTTCGACGTCAGCGCCCTCTCGCACCGGCGCACGGGGGTCGGCAACTACGTCCGCGGCTCGCTCGCCGGCCTCGTGGACGCCGCGGCCGGACGGCACGAAATCCTTGCCTGGGCGCCCGCGAGCCGGGCCGGCGCGCGGCTGATCCGCGAGGCGCTGGACGGGATCGACACCGAGCTCCGGCTGCCGATCCTCCCCCTCGCGCACGCGTGGCGCACGGCTTGGAGCCGTCTCGGCCGGCCGGCGCTCGAGCGCGTCGCCGGCCGCTTCGACGTCTTCCACTTCGGCGACTGGATGTACCCGCCGCAGCAAGGCGGCGTGCGCGCGACGATGATCCACGACCTCGTTCCGCTTCGCTTTCCGGAATGGGCGCACCCGCGCACGGTGCGGATGCACCGCGCGAAGTACCGCAACGCCGCGCGCACGTGCGACGTCCTCTTCGCCAACTCGGCCTTTACGGCCCGCGACGTGACGGAGCTCCTGGGCGTTCCGTCAGAGCGGCTACGGGTCGCGCATCCCGGCCTCGAGAACGGCTTCGTCGCCGAGGGGGAGCGCGCCGACCTCGACCGGCCGTACGCGCTCACTGTCGCGACGCTCGAGCCGCGGAAGAACCTCGAGACGCTGCTCGCGGCGCATCGTCTGCTCGGCGACGGCCTCGCGCTCGCCGTCGCGGGTGGGGAGGGCTGGCGCGAGCGGCCGCGCCTCGAAGGCGAGGACGTCCTGCCGCTCGGCTTCGTCCCGCACGAGCGGCTGCCCGCGCTCTACCGCGGCGCGGAGGTCTTCGTCTTCCCGTCGCGCTTCGAGGGCTTCGGGATGCCCGTCGTCGAGGCGATGGCCTGCGGCGTCCCATGCGTCGTCTCGTCGCACCCTTCCCTGGACGAGGCCTGCGGGGACGCGGCCGTTCGGGCCGATCCGGAGAGCCCGGAGGAGCTCGCGGCGGCGATCGAGCGGGCGCGGGCCGAGCGCGACGAGCTCGTCCGCCGGGGGCTCGAGCACGCGCGCGGGTTCAGCTGGCGCGCGACCGGCGAGGTCATGCTCGCGGGCTACGCGGAGGCCCTCTGACACACTCTGTCCCCATGCGGGTCGGCATCGACGTGTCGCCGCTCGCGCAGACGCGGGCCGGAACGGCGCGCTACCTCCGGGCGCTCCTCCGGGAGCTCGATCGCCGTCCGGAGGTCGAGGTCGTGCCGTTCGGCTTCGGCGGCGACGGGCGCGCGGCGACGCTGACGCGTGAGCTCGTGTGGTACCCGGCCGGGCTGCCGCGCGCGGCGCGCCGGGCGCGCGTCGACGTCCTGCACTGCTCCACGTACCGCGGCCCGCTCGGCTCGCGGCCGCCCGCGGTCGTGACCGTCCACGACCTCGCCGTCTTCCGCCGCCCCGAGGCCTTCCCCCACTGGACGCGCACCTACGGGCGGCTCGTCGTCCCGCGCATGATCGGCGCGGCGCGGCGCGTGATCGCGGTCTCCGAGTTCACGCGGCAGGAGCTCGTCGAGGTGCTGGGCGTGCCGGAGGAGCGGATCCGCGTCGTGCCGAACGCCGTCGACGAGGAGTTCCGGCCCGACGGGCCCGCCGCCGAGGGCGCCTACGTGCTGGCGGTCGGAACGCTCGAGCCGCGGAAGAACCTCGCGCGGCTGGGCGAGGCGGCTCGGCGCGCGGGGCTCGAGCTGCGCGTGGTCGGCGCCCGCGGTTGGGGCGGCGTGAGCGCGAACGGCAGCGGCGTCCGCTGGCTCGGCGAGCTGCCCGACGAGGAGCTGGCCCGGCTGTACCGCGGCGCGCAGTGCTTCGCGTACCCGTCGCTCTACGAGGGCTTCGGGATCCCGATCCTCGAGGCGATGGCCTGCGGCGCGCCGGTCGTGACGAGCGCCGGCGGCGCGACCGAGGAGGTGGCCGGCGGCGCGGCCGTCCTCGTCGATCCGCTCGACCCCGCCGAGATCGCGCGCGGGATCGAGGAGGCCGCCGCGCGGCGCGACGAGCTGCGGCGGCTAGGGCTCGAACGGGCACGTCTGAGTGACTGGCACTCCGTCGTGTCCCAAACGGTCGAGGTGTACCGGGAGGCCATGTGAGCTCCGGCCCGCTCGTCGTCGTCGACGCGGACGCGCTCGGGCGGCAGCGCACCGGGGACGAGACGTACGTCGAGGGGCTCCTCGGCGCGCTAACGGCGGTCGCCGACGGGCTGCGGATCGCGGCGGTGACGCGGCGGCCGGACCTCGTGCCGGCGGGGGTGGAGCCAATCCGGCTGTCGGCCCGGAGCCAGGAGCTCCGGATGGCCGTGGCGCTGCCACGGCTCCTGCGGCGCGTGCGGCCGGCGCTCGCGCACTTCCTCCACGTCGTGCCGCCGCGGTGCCCCTGCCCCGCCGTCCTGACCATCCAGGACCTGTCCTTCGAGCGGGACCCGTCGGTGCTCCGGCCGTGGGAGCGGCTCGTCTTCCGGCGGTTCGTGCCGTGGTCGGTGCGCCGGGCGGCGAAGGTGCTCGCGATCTCCGAGCGCACGAAGGCCGACGTCGCGGAGCTGTACGGCGTGTCGGCGGTCGTGACGCCGCTCGGGGTCGATCCGTCCTTCGCGCCGGGCGCGGCGCCCGATTCGTACGTCCTCCTCGTGGGGAGCGTCGAGCCGCGCAAGAACCCGCTCGCGGCCGCGGCCGCGGCGCGGGAGGTCGGCCGGCCCCTCGTCGTCGCGGGCCCGGTTCGCGACGAGGCGCTTGCGCGGGAGCTGCGCGCGGGGGGCGCCGACCTTCGCGGCTACGTCTCGAAGGACGAGCTCGCGCGGCTGTACCGCGGCGCCGCGTGCCTCGTCTTCCCGTCGCGCTACGAAGGCTTCGGACTGCCGCTCGTCGAGGCGATGGCGTCCGGCACGCCCGTCGTCGCCGCGCCCGACGCGGCACTTCGCGAGGTGGCGGGGGATGCGGCCGTCTTCGCGGAGCCGGCGGTACTGGCGGACGGCGTGCGGCGCGCGCTGGCTGAGCGGGAGCGGCTCGTGGCGGCAGGTCTCGAGCGGGCGCGCCGCTTCACCTGGGAGGAGACGGCGCGGCGGACGGTCGCCGTCTACCGGGAGGTGCTGGGCCTCGAGTGAGGGTCTCCGCGGTCGTCGTCTCACACGGACATGCCCGCGAGCTCGAGCGGTCGCTGCCGGCGCTCGCGCCGCAGGTGGACGAGCTCGTCGTCGTCGCGAACGTCCCCGGCAGCGTCGGCAGCGTGCCGGAGGGGGTGCGCGTGCTCGAGAACGAGCGGCCGCTCTCCTTCGCGGCGAACGCGAACCAGGGCTTCGGCGCGACGAGCGGTGAGGCGGTCGTGGTCGCGAATCCCGACGCCGTCCCCGAGCCGGACGCGGTCGCGATCCTCTGCGACTTCATGGCGGAGCGGCCGCGCTGCGGCGTCGCGGGCCCGCGGATGCTCTACCCGGACGGCTCGTGGCAGCCATCGCGGCGAAGCTTTCCCACCGTGGGCGCGACGCTCGTCCGGCGGACGCCGCTCCGGCTTCTCTTCCGTCCGCTGCGCTGGCAGCGCAAGCACTACCTCCTGGACGAGCGTCCCGAGGACCCGGCCCGGACGGACACGATGCTGGGCGCGTTCCTGCTCCTGCGGCGGGCGATGCTGGACGAGATCGGCGGCTTCGATCCCGGCTTCCGCATGTACTGCGAGGACATCGACCTGAACTACCGGGCCGCGAAGGCGGGGTGGGAGCGGTGGTACGTGCCAGCCGCCGTCGTGCGGCACGAGTACGCGGCCGTGATCGACCGGCGCTTCCTGACGCGGCATACCCTCTGGCACGCCCGCGCGATGCTCCGCTTCCTCCGCAAGCACCCCGAGCGGCTCCTCGCCTTCCGGTGAGCACGAGCGCGAAGTACGCCGGGGCCGCCGAGCGCTGGAGCGAGGAGCAGTACGCCGACTCGGTCGCCTACCTCCGCCACCGCGCGGAGCTGATCGTCTCGCTCGGGCCGCGGCTCCAACCAGGCGACCGCGTGCTCGACCTCGCCTGCGGCGACGCGGGCCTCGCCGACTTCCTGCGTCCCTACGACTACGTCGGCGTCGACTCGAGCGACGGGATGGTGTGTGCGGCGCGGGCCCGCGGCGCGCGCGTCGAGCTCGCCGACCTGAACGACTACGAGCCGCCCGAGCCGGTCGCGGCGACCACGTGCTTCCGCGCGATCTACTATGCGAGCGACCGCCGCGCATTCTTCCGCCGCGTTGCCGGCTACACGGAGAAGAAGCTCGTATTCGACCTGAACCCGCGCCAGTACGACGTCGACGACGTGCGGGCCGACCTCGCCGCGGCGGGCTTCGACCGCGTCGCGCTGCGTCCATTCTTCGTGCCACAGACGCGCGCACTTCCGGCGCTGCTCGCCGCCGCCCTCCGTGCGGTTGAACGCAGCGGTCCGCTCGCGCGCGCCGCGCTATGTCTCCGCTTTACGTACCTATGTGCAGCCTGGAACGCCGAGCAGAACTAGCTGCTACCGCTTAGAAGACGAGCTTTCGCGGCAGCGAACTCTTCGTCGCTGAGCGCTCCTGA
>VAYE01000204.1 GCA_005883235.1 Actinomycetota bacterium | reverse complement strand
CGACCCTCGCGGGCGCGCGCGCCGCGCGGGATGCGGCAATCCCGGTCGCCCACGTCGAGGCGGGCCTGCGGAGCGGCGACCTCGAGATGCCCGAGGAGCGGAACCGGATCGAGGTCGACGCGCTCGCGCGGCTCCTCCTCTGCCCCGACGAGCGGTCGCGCGCCACCCTCGCCGCCGAAGGCGTCCCCGGAGAGGCTCGCGTCGTCGGCGACGTCATGGCCGACGCCTGCTTCCGGCTCGCGCCGATCGCGCGCGAGCGCTCCGATGCGCTCGACCGCCTCGGAGTCGAGCCCGGCGAGTACCTCCTCGTCACCGTCCACCGCGAGGCGAACGTGCGGCCCGATCGGCTCTCCCGCATCGTCGAGGGCCTGCGGCGGCTCGAGGAGCCGCTCGTCTTCCCCGCGCACCCGCGGACGCGCGCTGCGCTCGACGCCGAAGGCCTCGACCTGCCGACGATCGAGCCGCTCGGCTATCTCGACCTCGCCGCGCTCGCCTCGCAGGCCCGCGTGATCCTCACCGACTCGGGCGGCCTGCAGAAGGAGGCGTACTGGTACGGCGTGCCGTGCGTGACGCTGCGCCCGAGCACGGAGTGGGTCGACACGGTGGAGGCGGGCGCGAACACGCTCGTCGACGACGATCCCGAGCGAATCGTCGCCGGCGTCCGCGAGGCCCGGATCCCACCCGACCGCCCGCCGCTCTACGGCGACGGCCACGCCTCGGAGCGGGTGGCGGAAGCCCTGCTCTCTATGCTTCCGAGCCGATGAACGGCGGTATCGCAATCGTCGGCGCGGGCTACGTCGGCGTGCCCCTCGCCCAGGTCTTCGCGGAGGCCGGCCACGACGTCCTGCTCGTCGAGACCAACCGCGAGCGCGTCGAGCAGCTGAACCGCGGTGAGAGCTACATCGAGGACGTCCCCTCGGAGGCGCTCGGCCGGCTCGTCCGCGAGCACGGCCTGCGGGCGACGACCGACTACGACGAGCTTCGTGACCGGGACGCGATCCTGATCGCGCTCCCGACCCCACTCTCCCCGCAGCGCGAGCCCGACCTCTCGATCCTGCGCGCCGCCGCCGGCGAGATCGCCAAGCGGCTCCGAGCCGGCCAGCTCGTCGTCCTCCAGTCGACGACCTATCCCGGCACGACGCGCGACTGCGTCCTGCCGATCCTCGAGCAGAGCGGCCTCCAGGCGGGCGAGGACTTCCACCTCGCCTTCGCCCCCGAGCGCGTCGACCCCGGCAACCGCGACTGGACGACGAAGAACGTCACGAAGGTCGTCGGCGGGATCACGCCCGCGTGCACCGAGGCGGCGGCGAAGCTGTACGGCTCGGCGATCGACACAGTGCACCCGGTCTCGTCCCCCGAGGCGGCCGAGCTCTCGAAGCTGCTCGAGAACATCTTCCGCTCGGTGAACATCGCGCTCGTGAACGAGCTGGCGCAGCTCTGCGAGCGGATGGAGATCGACGTCTGGGAGGTCCTCGCGGCCGCCGCGACGAAGCCGTTCGGGTTCATGCACTTCGAGCCGGGGCCGGGCCTCGGCGGCCACTGCATCCCGATCGACCCCTTCTACCTGACCTGGAAGGCGCGGGAGTTCGGCTTCTACACGGAGTTCGTCGAGCTCGCCGGGAAGGTGAACGAGAACATGCCCTACTTCTGCCGCTCGCTCATCTCCCAGGCGCTGAACCACGGCAAGGAGCGGTCGCTCAAGGGCTCGAAGGTGCTCGTGCTCGGGGTCGCATACAAGGCGGACATCGGCGACGTGCGCGAGTCGCCGGCCCTCAAGCTGATCGGACTCCTGCGGAACGCCGGCTCGGAGGTCTCCTACCACGACCCGTACGTCCCCGAGCTGCCCGAGCACGGCCTGTCGTCTGTGGCGCTCGACCCCGCCGCGTACGACTGCGTCGCGATCGTCACCGCCCACTCGTCGATCGACTACGACCGGCTCGTGGACGAGGCCGCGCTCGTCGTCGACCTGCGGAACGCCACCGGCAGGAACGGCAGCGGCAACGCAAAAGTCTGGAAGCTGTAAGTGGCCCGACCGGCGGCACTTGGCGGTTTCTCGCCCGCCCTGAGCGGCGCATGGCGTCGTCCTCAGTCGCCGCCGTGCGACTTGCACGGCGGCTCGTTGCGTCCTAGCCACGCTTGCTCATGACGACCAAGAAATCCACCACCGCCGGCCGGACCATCCGAGTAGGGCTGGCGGGCCTCGGCTACTGGGGGCCGAACCTCGCGCGCAACTTCGACGAGCTGGCGGAGCTCGCGTGGCTCTGCGAGCCGGACGAGGACCGCCGCAGCCGGTTCGCCGAGCGCTATCCCGAAGCGCGCACGACCGCGAGGTTCGAGGAGCTGCTGGCCGACCCCGAGCTCGACGCCGTCGCCGTCGCGACGCCGGTCCCGACGCACTACGAGCTCGCGAAGTCGGCGCTTCAGGCCGGCAAGCACGTCTTCGTCGAGAAGCCGCCGGCGATGCGGGCGGCCGAGATGGACGAGCTCGTCGCCCTCGCGGCCGAGCGGGACCTCGTCCTCATGCCGGGCCACCTGCTCCTCTACCACCCGGGCGTGACGAAGCTCAAGGAGCTGGTCGACACCGGCGAGCTCGGCGAGGTGCTCTGCATCTACGGAAACCGGCAGAACCTCGGCATCGTCCGGACGAACGAGAACGCCCTCTGGTCGCTCGGCGTCCACGACCTCTCGGTGATCCTCTACCTCCTCGACGAGGAGCCCACGGACGCGGTGGCGCACGGCCGCGACTTCCTCACGCACGGGGTCGAGGACGTCGTCTTCTGCTACCTGCGCTTCCCGTCGGGGAAGATCGCGCACATGCACCTGTCGTGGCTCGACCCGCACAAGATGCGGCGGATCACCGTGGTGGGGCGGGAGAAGATGGCGGTCTTCGACGACATGGAGCTCGAGCGGAAGGTGACGGTGTACGAGAAGGCGCCCTGGAAGCAGGTCGAGACGTACGGCGAGTGGCAGACGCGAAGCGGCGACATCTGGATCCCGAAGATCGCCACCGACGAGCCGCTCAGGCTCGAGTGCCGGCACTTCCTCGGGCTCGTGGACGGCGAGGGCGACCGCGAGAAGGTGGCCCGCGACGGCGCGATGGTGGTCCGGGCGCTCGAGCGTCTGACGGAGTCCCTCGCCGCATGAGCGGCGAGATCGCGCCGACCGCGATCGTCTATCCGGGAACCGTGCTCGGCGACGGGTGCCAGGTGCTCGACTACGCCGTCGTCGGCAAGCAGCCGTCGCTTTCGCCGCGCTCGACCGCGAAGCGCGAGCCGCTCCCCCCTGCGGAGCTCGGCCCGGGGACGATCGTCTCCACCGGGGCCGTCGTCTTCGCCGGAGCGACGATCGGCGCGCGCGTGATCGTGGGCGACCAGGCCTGCGTGCGCGAGCGCTGCGTCGTCGGCGACGACGTCGTCGTCGGCCGCGGCTCGCTCGTCGAGAACGACACGACGATCGGGGCCCTGACGAAGATCCAGGCCCACGCGTACATCACCGCCTACTCGGTGCTCGAGGAGGAGGTGTTCATCGCGCCCTGCGTGGCGACGACGAACGACAACTTCATGGGCCGGACCGAGCGTCGGCGAGAGCTGGTCAAGGGGCCGACGATCCGCCGCGGCGCGCGCATCGGCGGCGCGGCGGTCCTGTGCCCCGGGATCGAGGTCGGAGAAGAGGCGTTCGTCGGCGCGGGCGCGGTCGTCGTGCGGGACGTGCCCCCTCGAGCCGTGGTCGTCGGCAATCCCGCCCGCCAGATCCGCGAAGTCACCGACGAGGAGCTACTCGAGAACCAGGGTTGAGCGGTGTCCCTAACCTACTTTGCAACAGACTGTTGCAAGGGTCGGAGACCGTCGAATCAAGCGTCGTCGATGGGTCAACTTCGGGGACTGACGTCCCGTGCTCCCAGAACCAGGGCTGGGTCCGGAGCGTCCGATCAGACCTTGCAACAGACTGGTGCAAGGTCTCGGACCGCGCGGACTACCGTTTCGTGATCGTCAGCGTGTACTGGCCGAAGCCGGCGGAGCCGAGCTTGACCTCGACGAAGTACCAGCCGCCTGCCTTTGCGCGGTAGGTGATTCGCTTGGCCGCGCCGGGACCGCCGGCGTTTGCTAGGGGGCGAGCGGCGCCGAGGACGGTCTGGGTGCCCGGCTTCCAGAGCTCCAAGTCGGTGTCCGCGCGGCCGGGGCCGCGCACCGTCAGCGTCACCCGCTGTCCCGCCCGGACCCTCGTGCGGTAGACGTCGATCGGATCGTCCCAGTAGTCGATCGTGGCCGGGACGCGGATCGTCGCGCCCCAGATCGTGAACGCGTGCGAGCCCGCGTCGTCGTTCGTCTCGTACCGGTCGGCCGGCGGCAGCGGGCCGGCGAGCGCCGCGAGCGCGTTCGCGATGTTGAGCCGGCCCCAGCCCGTCAGCGAGTCGCGGAGGAGCGGACAGCGGCGGCAACCGTTCGAGGCGTTCGCGTCGTCGGCCGTGCGCTCGAGGATGGCGGAGACCTGGTCCGGCGTGAGCGTCGGGTCGCTCGCCAGCAGGAGAGCCGCCGCGGCCGCGACCTGCGGCGCCGCGAACGAGGTGCCGCTCGCGTGCAGGTAGTCGTCCGAGCCACAGTCCGAGTACCCCTGGTCGGCGCACGTGCGTCGGTCGGCCGTCAGGTGACGCGGGAGGGTCGAGAAGATCTCCTGGCCTGGAGCCGCGATGTCGTTGAACACGGGATCGCGGTCGGAGAAGAGCGGCACCGAGCCGTCCCGGGCGAGCGCGCTCACGCCGATCACGTGCGGCAGCGCCGCCGGGTAGCTGGCGTACGGCCACGGCATCCGCGGCGCCTGGTCGGAGTTGCCGACGGCCGCTACGACGACCGCCCCGTGGGCGACCGCGTAGTCGACCGCGCTCGCCTCGAGCTGCGAGTACGTGTCGCGGAGGGGATCGGTCGGGTCGCGCAGGCCGCCGAGACTGAGGTTGATGACCCGCGCGCCCTGCGCCACCGCCCAGCGGATCGCCCCAGTCTCGGCTTCGAGGGGGATCCCGCGATCTGCACGCACGACCTTGGCGATCACGAGCCTCGCCGGGAACGCGATCCCGGCGATGCCCACGCCGTTGTTCGTCGAGGCCGCGATCTCGCCCGCGACGAAGGTGCCGTGCCCCTGTTCGTCCGTCAGCGGGCTCCCTCCGACGAAGCTCTTCGCGGCCGCGATGCGCCCGACGAGATCCGGATGTGTGCCGT
>VAYE01000203.1 GCA_005883235.1 Actinomycetota bacterium | reverse complement strand
GCGGCGCTCGAGATCGCCCTGGCCGCCGCGGAGTCCGCCGACTCCGGCGCCTCCGTTCGCGTCGGGGCGGCCGCGTGACGATCGAGCTCAGCGTGATCCTCGTCGCGGACCGCTTCGAGACGATCCGGCAGACCGTGGGGCACCTGAGCGCGCAGACGGCCCGGGACCGGCTGGAGCTCGTCGTCGTCACCCCGTCGGCGCGAGAGCTCGCGCTCGACGAGGCCGCCTGTGCCGGGTTGGGCGCGGTCCGCGTCGTGGAGGCCGAAGGCGAGGCGATCGACCTCCCCCGCCTGCGCGCCGCCGGAATCCGCTCCGCCTCGGCTCCCGCCGTCCTGCTCGGCGAGACCCATTCGTTCCCGGCCGCGAAGGCGCTCGAGGCGCTCATCGAGGCGCATCGCGAGCCGTGGGCCGGGGTCGGGCTGGTGATCTGCAACGGAAACCCGAAGACGATGGCGAGCTGGACGAATCTCTACCTCGACTACGGCGCCTGGGCCGACCCCTGCCCGGCGGGCGTCGTCACCGACATCCCGACGCACAACGGCTCGTTCAAGCGCGCCCTGCTCGTGGACTGCGGCGAGCAGCTGGCCGAGCTCCTGCGCTACTCGGACGGAATCAACGAGGCGCTCCGGGCGCGCGGCGGCCGCTTCTATCTCGAGCCGCGCGCGAGGACCTTCCACGTGAACGTCTCGCGCCTTTCCTCATGGTTCCTCGAGCGCGCTGCGGCGGGACGCGCGTACGCCGGCGCGCGCTCGGTGGGTTGGCCGCGGTGGCGACGAGCTCTCTACGCGGGCGGGTCGCCGTTGATCCCGCTCATCCGGGGCCGTCGAGTGTTCCGCGACATCCGGCGGACGCACCGCTCCTCCGAGCTGCTCCCGCGCATCGTGCCCGCGCTTGCGATCGGCCTCACCGTGAGTGCGCTCGGCGAGCTCGCCGGCTACCTCGCGGGACCCGGTCGCGCTCCCCGCTTGATCGGCGAGATGGAGCTGCATCGGATGCCCCACGTCCGTCGCGGCGACCCGATCACGCCCGTCCCCGAGCAGTGAGCCGGCCGATGGCGGAGCTTCCGCACTGCTCGATCGTCGTCCCGACCTACGACCGCCCGGCGGCGCTCCGAAGCTGCCTCGAGAGCCTCGCCGGACTCGAGTACGCGCGCGAGCGCTACGAGGTGATCGTCGTCGACGACGGCGGCCGCTCGACCCTGGATCCTGTGGTCGATCTGCTGCGCCCGCGGATGAATCTCGAGCTCGTCACGCAGGCGCGCTCGGGTCCCGCGGCGGCGCGAAACGCCGGTGTCGCGCGGGCCCAGGGCGAGCTCGTCGCCTTTACGGACGACGACTGCCGCCCGCGCCCCGACTGGCTGCGGCGGCTTGCCGACCGGTTCGTCGCGTCGCCGACCCAAGCGACCGGCGGGCGCACCGTGAACGCGCTGCCGCAGAACCCGTACTCGACCGCCGCCCAGCTCGTCATCGACGTCGGCTACCGGCAGAACAACGAGGGGCCCACGGGCCGGCGCTGGTTCACCACGAACAATCTCGCAGTCCCCGTCGACGGATTACGCGAGATCGGCGGCTTCGATCCGGCCTTCCGGACCGCGGAGGACCGGGACTTCTGCTCTCGCTGGGTCGAGCGCGGCTTCCCGATGTCGTACGAGCCGCGGGCGGTCGTCGAGCACGCGCACGACCTCTCGCTCGCCGGCTTCGTACGCCTCCACTTCGCCTACGGGCGCGGCGCCTTCCGCTACCACCGGGCGCAGCGACGCCGGCGCCGGCCCGTTCCGATCGAGCCGTCGTTCTACGTCGCGCTCGCGCAGGCGCCGATCGCGCACGATCGCGGCACGAGGCGGCTCGGCCTCGAGGCCCTGCTCGTGCTCTGGCACCTGTCGAACAGCGCCGGCTTCGTCTGGGGGTGGGCGCGCTCGCTGGGGAAGAGCCGTCCCGCCGGTCGACCATGAACGGCAGGCGGCCGGCCGCGATCGCGGCGTCGGCAATCGGCGGGCTCGGCCGCTCGGGCTCGCGCGCGCTCACGAATGCGCTCGGGGGAGCCGAACGGACGCGGGTGGTCGTCCTGCTCGCCTCGGTGCTCGCACTCAGCAGCGCCGACGCCGCCACGGTCGGCGCCTCGGCGACCCAGCTCAGGGACGCGCTCCACATCAGCAACACCGACGTGGGGCTGCTCGTGACGGTGACCTCGATCGTCGCCGCGCTCGCGAGCCTTCCATTCGGCGTGCTCGCCGATCGTGTACGGCGAACCTCGGCGCTCGGCGCCGCGATCGTCCTCTCTCGTCGGCGACTACTTCCCGTCCTACGAGCGAGGCCGCATCTACGGCTACATCCTCGCGGGCGAGCTCGCCGGCGCAGGCGTCGGCTTCGCCGTCACGGGAGACATCGCCGCGCTCTCCTGGCGCGCCGCCTTCGTGATCCTCGCCCTCCCTGCGTTCGTGCTCGCCTGGATGATGTTCCGGCTGCGCGAGCCGGCCCGCGGCGGAAGCGACGCCCTGGCCTCGCCGACCGCACCCGCTCGAGCCCCGGACGAAGACCCCACCACCGACGCGCAGCGGCTCGCCCGCGAGCACGGCCTCCAGCCCGACCCCCACCTCGTCCTGACGCGCGACCCGCGGCGGATGGGGCTGGTCTCCGCAGCGCGGTACGTGCTCCGGATCCGGACGAATATCGTCCTCATCCTCGCCAGCGCCTGCGGCTACTACTTCCTGGCCGGCGTCCAGACGTTCGGCGTCGAGTTCGTCACGCGCCAGTACGGGATCAACCAGGCGCTGGGAACCCTCGTGCTCCTGGTCGTCGGCGGCGGCGCGGTCGTCGGCGTCCTCGCCGGCGGGTCGCTGGGAGACCTCCTGCTGCGCCGCGGCTTCCTCAACGGCCGGATCCTCGTGAGCGCGATTGCGGCGACGGCGGCGGTCGTGCTCTTCGTGCCGGCGATCTTCACGCGCAGCGCCGTCACCGCGCTTCCGTACATCACGTTCGCAGCGCTCGCCCTGTCCGCGCAGAACCCACCGCTCGACGCCGCGCGCCTCGACATCATGGTGCCGCTCCTGTGGGGGCGCGCCGAGGGTGTACGGACGTTCATGCGCACGCTCGCGATGGCGCTCGCGCCGCTCCTGTTCGGCGCCGTGTCCGATTACGTCTTCGGCGGGGGACGCTCCGGCCTGCAGTGGACCTTCGCGGTCATGCTTCTCCCCCTCGCCGCCAGCGCCTATCTGCTCTACCGGGCTCTCGGCACCTACCCGCGCGACGTGGCCACGGCCGCCGCCGCCAGCGGGCCGGCCGTCAGTGGGCGACGTCGATCACGATCCGACTGGGACCTGCCAGCCGAAAGCCTCTGAACCCCACCCGCCGGCGAAGGCCGAGCCCGAACGAGACGACGCCCTCGAAGTCGCCCGCTTCCTTCAGCTGAAGGAGAGTCGGGAAGCTCGGGGTGCGGACGATGTCGGGGCCGCCGGCGCTCGGCCTGTCCACGCTCGCCCGATGGAAGACGACGTGCAGGAACGCGCGCCCGCTCAAAGGGACAGGCTTCCCGGACCCGTCGTGGACGACCTTCGGCACGTACCTGGCCGACCAGGCCGCCGTGCCGTTCCTGAACTCGAAAGCGATCCGGTCGAAGCCTTGGTGGCGACCGACGCGGACGTGCTCGAGCACCGCGGTTCCGGACGTGCCCGCAGGCCCTGCCTTCGCGAACGTCGTGAACGGCGGCAGCGAAAAAGCGGCCGCGACCGAGGCGGCAGCGCCGAGGACTAGCGCACCGATGAGACCCGCGCGGAGCGTGGCACCAGTATGACCCGCGGGCTGGAACGCGCCAAGAACGGGAGAGAGAGCGGATGATGGGACTCGAACCCACGACCTTCTGCATGGCAAGCAGACGCTCTAGCCAACTGAGCTACATCCGCGCGGGGGCGAATTCTAGCCGCTGATCTTGTCGAGCGCCTCGTTCACGAGCCGGTCGGCGAGTTCGTTGTGCTCGCGGCGGACGGCCGTGTAGGTGACCTTCCGGAGCCGGTCCGCGAGCGCCTCCGCGGCCTCGTTCAGCTCCCGGAGCGCCGCGTTCTTCACCTTGTACTCGCCCCGCATCTGTCGCACGAGGAGCTCCGAGTCGGACACGACCTCGATCTCGTCGAGCCCGAGCTCCACCGCCTTCTCGAGGCCCGCCACCAGGGCTCGGTACTCGGCGACGTTGTTCGTGGCGAAGCCGATCGCCTCGCCGCGTGCATCGAGCACCGTCCCGTCCTCGGTCTCGAGCACGTAGCCGTACGCGGCGGGGCCCGGGTTGCCCCGGGCGCCCCCGTCGGTCGAGAGCTTCGCCTTCACAGGAGCGGGTAGACGTCGAAGGCCGGCTCCTCGTAGGGATGAGCGCGGCGCAGCGCAGCGACGATGTCCTCATGCCGCGTCGCCGGGAAGACCGTTTCCAGCCGAATCTCCGGGACGCGCTCCTCGCGGCCTGCCTCCCCGATCGCAGGGGACGCGCCTTCCCCGCCGAGGAACGTGCCCGTCCCCTCGGTGTACCAGGAGCAGCGCTCGTAGTCGCCGATCCGCCCCGCGCCGGCCGCGAAGAGTGCAGAGCGCACGGCCTCGAGCGCCTCCGCGGGCACGAAGACGACGAGCTTTCGTTGCTCCCCGTTCACGTTTGCCTTCCTCCGGCGCCGGGAACCGCGGCGCCATGGCGACACTGGAGGTCATGCCCCGTCCGACGCCCGCCGAGCGCCCCGATGCGCCCGTCGAGATCGAGGTCGACGAGGCGCTGACCGTCTTCGCGCAGACGATCGAGGACTGGGCCGCGCTCCGTTCGAGCTGGGAGTTCACCCTCCACGAGGGGCACGAGTTCGGGCGCGCGAACAACGTCGAGGCGCGAATCCTGTTCGTTGCCGGCGAGCAGACGTCTTCGCTCCAGTTCCGGCTCGATCAGCTCGACGCGGCCGACGACATCGGCGAGGAGCTCCTCTTGCGCTCCGAGGAGCGCGACGGGATCGCCAAGATGGCGACGCTGACCGCGAACGGCCTCGACGTAGAGCTCTTCCACATCCTCACGTTTACATAGAGTCGCGGGCCGTGGCCGGCCCGACGATCGCGTTCTTCCCCGAAGGGGCGTACGGGCCGACGAACAACTGCGTCGGGATCGGACGCGTCCTTCGGGAGCGCGGCGCCCGGGTCGTCTTCGTCGTCGAGGAGTCGTTCGCCGGCACGCTAGAGGCCCAGGGCTTCGAGGAGGCGCTGATGCGGCTGAAGCCCAAGCCGGAGGTCGAGGAGGAGCCCGGGCAGTTCTGGAAGGACTTCATCCGCGAGACAGCGCCGGAGTTCCGGAAGCCGACGATCGAGCAGCTCGAGACGCTCGTCCTCCCGATCTGGCAAGAGCTCGTCGACGGCGCGCGCTACGTGGACGAGCGACTCGTCGAGATCTTCGACGAGCTCCGCCCGGACGCGATCGTCGAGGACAACGTCGTGGGCTTCCCGGCCGTGCCCGCTTCCGGCCGGCCCTGGGTGCGGATCGTGTCGTGCAATCCGCTCGAGCTGAAGGATCCCGCGCTGCCGCCCGTGTTCTCCGGCTACCCGAGCGAAGACACGGCCGGTTGGGACGAGTTCGGGCGCCGCTACCGCGAGCTCCACGAGCCGCTGCAGCAGGAGTTCAGCGCCTTCTGCGTCGAGCGCGGCGCGCCGCCGCTCCCGGACGGCGAGCTCATCCACGAGTCGCCCTTCCTCGGGCTCTACCTCTACCCGGAGGAGGCGGACTACCGGCGCTCGCGGCCACTCGCGCCGACCTGGCAGCGGCTCGACTCCTGCGTGCGCGAGGTCTCGGAGCCGTGGGAGCCGCCGCCCGGCGAGGGCAAGCTCGTCTACCTC
Organism: Actinomycetota bacterium; assembly: GCA_005883235.1. The sequence continues at coordinate 1,963 of VAYE01000203.1, read as the reverse complement.
AGCCTCGGCAGCCTCGGCTCGGGTGACGTGGAGCTGATGCGCCGGCTGATCGGCTTCCTCGCGGAGACGAACCATCGCGTCGTCGTCTCGAAGGGGCCACAGGCCGCGGAGCTCGAGCTCGCGCCGAACATGACGGGCGCCGAGTTCCTGCCGCAGCCGGCGATCCTCCCCCACGTCGACCTCGTCGTGACCCACGGCGGGAACAACACCGTCACCGAAAGCCTCCACTTCGGCAAGCCGATGGTCGTGCTGCCGCTCTTCTGGGACCAGTACGACAACGCGCAGCGAATGGAGGACCTCGGGCTCGGGATCCGGCTCGCGCCCTACGAGGTCGAGGGAGACGAGCTGCGCGGCGCGATCGACCGGCTGCTCGGAGACGCGGCTCTCGGAAGGCGGCTCGAACGGATCGCGGCACGGCTCCAGGCGCGGCCCGGCACCGTCGTCGCCGCGGACGCGATCCAGCGCGCGGCCGACGCCCAGGGTGCCGTCGGTCCCCTCGTGAGTTGAGCCGTCGCGAGCGGGTCGACGAGCTCCGCGTCGCGACTGCTTGAGGCCTTTTGCCTCACGGGTCCACCGCCCTGGGCGTCGGTCGCGCCTCCACGCTAGGAGACGACACGAGGGCGGGCAAGGCGGCGAATTGCCCGCAGTCGATTAGGTGTCGATCTGCGCCTTCTGGAGGCGCCCCGAGTAGTCGACGTAGATCGACTTCCACTCGGTGAAGACGTCGAGCGCGGCCTGGCCCGCCTCGCGGTGGCCGTTCCCCGTGTCCTTCGTGCCGCCGAACGGGAGGTGCACCTCGGCGCCGATCGTGCCCGCGTTGATGTACGTGATCCCGGCCACCAGGTCGCGCATCGCGCGGAAGGCCTTATTCACGTCGCGCGTGAAGATCGCGGACGAGAGCCCGAAGCGGATCCCGTTCGAGACGCGCACCGCCTCGTCGAAGTCGCGCACGGGGATGAGCGCCGTCGTCGGGCCGAAGATCTCCTCCTGGGCGATCCGCATCCGGGAGTCGACGTCGCCGAAGATCGTCGGGCGGTAGTAGTGGCCCTTGTCGAGCCCGTCGCCTGTTGCGACCTCGCCGCCCGTCAGGAGCTTCGCGCCCTCGTCGCGCCCGATCTCGGTGTAGGAGTGGATCTTCTCGAGGGCCCGCTCGTTGATGACCGGCCCCACATTGGTGTCGTCCTCCCAGCCGGGGCCGAGACGCATCGACTCGGCGGCCGCGACGAGCTTCGACTGAAGCCCGTCGTATGCGCCCTCCTGAACGATGACGCGGCTCGCGGCGGTGCACCGCTGGCCCGAGGTGCCGAACGCCGACCAGACGATCCCGTCCACGGCCAGGTCGAGGTCGGCGTCGTCGAGGACGATGATCGCGTTCTTGCCGCCGAGCTCGAGATGGATGTGCTTGAGGTGGTCGGCGGCGTTTCGCATCACCTCGACCCCGGTCTCGCGTGAGCCGGTGAGGGTGATGACGGGCACGTCGGGATGGCGGACCAGCCGGTCGCCGACCTCGCCGCCGCCGCCGTGCACGATGTTGACGACACCCGGAGGCAGACCCGCCTCGTCGAGCAGCTCGACGAAGCGCTCGCCCAGGAGCGGGGTGTCGGTCGCCGGCTTGAAGACGACCGTGTTACCGCAGACGAGCGCCGGCGCGAGCTTCCACGACGGGATGGCGATCGGGAAGTTCCACGGCGTGATCACGCCGACGACGCCGATCGGCATCCGCACGCTCATGTTGAACTTGTCGCGGAGCTCCGACGGTGTCGTCTGGCCGAAGAGGCGCCTGCCCTCGCCGGCCATGTAGTAGCTCATGTCGATCGCTTCCTGGACGTCTCCGCCGGCCTCGGCCTTGACCTTGCCCATCTCACGGGTCATCAGGTCGGTGAGGTCGTCCTTCGCCTCCTCCAGGAGCCGCGCGAAGCGGAAGAGGATCTCGCCGCGTCTCGGCGCCGGGACGAGCCGCCAG